>JANMKJ010000520.1:0-2710 GCA_031371945.1 Rhodobiaceae bacterium | reverse complement strand
GGGAGACGGCGTTATCAAGAACGAAATGCATTTCCTGCCCGACGTGTATGTCACCTGCGATGCCTGCCACGGCAAGCGCTACAACCGCGAAACTTTGGAGATCAAGTTCAAGGACAAATCCATTGCCGATGTGCTTGACATGACCGTGTCCGAAGCTGCCGATTTTTTCCGGGCGGTGCCGAGCGTGCGTGACAAGATGGATACGCTGGAACGGGTGGGACTCAGCTACATCAAGGTCGGCCAGCAGGCCACGACGCTTTCGGGTGGTGAAGCCCAGCGCGTGAAGCTCGCCAAGGAACTTTCCAAGCGCGCTACTGGACGTACGCTCTACCTCTTGGATGAACCCACCACGGGCCTGCACTTCCACGACGTCAAGAAACTGCTCGAAGTACTGCACGAGCTGGTGGACCAGGGCAACACCGTCGTCGTCATCGAACATAACCTTGAAGTCATCAAGACGGCCGACTGGGTTATCGACTTGGGACCTGAAGGCGGAGATGGCGGAGGTGAAGTCGTAGCTGCCGGAACACCAGAACAGGTCGCCAAGGAAAAGCGCAGCTATACCGGGCATTACCTGAAGGAAATACTCAGGCGCCGTGGACCAAGTGTAGAGGCGGCCGAATAGAAAATTCCAACAGGGAACTAACACCCGTTGAGCTGGTTTAGCCTGTGTGACTAGGTTACCTCCCTCATACTTGGTGACAAATTTCTTCGCTGATTTCTGTTGCCCAAATATGTAATAATTATTGATACAGATTAAGCGTGCCCTATGTGTAGCGGCAGCAATCAACAACTGGAGACGAATTTATTATGCTTACCGGAATTATCCCTACCTCGTGGTCTGGCCCGTTGCATGCTGCCCTTCGCATCATGACGGGACTGTTGTTTCTCCAACATGGCTTGACCAAGATTGTACATTGGCCAGCAACTGAATATTTCCCGGCAGACCAGCCGCTGCCAACCTTGATGCTCATAGCCGGTATTCTGGAAATCGTTGGTGGTGTTCTAATCACTGTGGGCTTGTTTACCCGTATCACGGCATTCGTACTCGCCGGCATGATGGCGGTCGCTTACTTCATGGGCCACATGCCTTCTTCGGTTTTCCCGGTACAAAATGGGGGTGACGCAGCAATATTGTACTGTTTCATCTTCTTGTACCTTGCATCTGTCGGCGCTGGCCCCTACAGCGTTGACGAAAGCCGCAAATAATCTTCCTGCAGTTTGCAGAAAAAGGCCGGATCTTATCCGGCCTTTCTATTGTCGTTCCTTCCGTAGTTTCGCCCAGTACTCCAGTCGCTTTCTCACATCCCGCTCAAAGCCGCGTTCCGGCGGATTGTAATATTGTTCGCGGCCCATCTGGTCAGGGAAATAGTTCTGGCCCGAGAAACCATCTGGCTCGTCATGATCATAGCGATAGCCCGCACCATATTCCTGTTGCTTCATCAGTTTGGTCGGCGCGTTCAGTATTATTTTCGGTGGGGCCAGTGAGCCGGTTTCCTTGGCACGCCGCATGGCGGCACCAAAGGCCGTATACGCCGCGTTGGATTTGGGAGCGGTGGCGATGTAAATCGTTGCTTGTGCCAGTGCCAATTCACCTTCGGGTGAACCCAGAAAGTCAAATGTATCCTTGGCTGCCAATGCCTGCTGCAGCGCAAGCGGGTCCGCCATGCCCACATCTTCGATCGCCATGCGCACCAGTCGCCGTGCCAAAAACAACGGGTCCTCGCCCGCCGTCAACATGCGTGCCAAATAATACAACGCCGCGTCTGGGTCTGAGCCCCGTACCGACTTGTGCAAGGCTGAGATCAAATTGTAGTGGCCATCCGCCGCCTTGTCGTAAAGCGGCATTCGTTTTTGCACAATTTTGGCCAGCGATTCCGTGTTGATTGGCACGGCACCCTCGCCAACACCCGAAAAAATTTCTTCGACGAGGTTAAGGAAATACCGCCCATCTCCATCTGCCATTCCCGTCAAGGCCGCACGCGCCTCCGCGTCCACCGGCAATATGCGTTTCTCAAACATTTCCGCCCGCGCAATCAGGGCTGCCATGGCGTCGGCATCCAACCGATTCAATACCAAAACTTGCGCCCGCGAAAGAAGAGCACCATTCAGTTCAAACGATGGGTTTTCGGTCGTGGCGCCGACCAGCGTAATGGTGCCATCCTCTACAAAGGGCAGAAACGAATCCTGCTGGGATTTGTTGAAACGGTGGATTTCATCCACGAACAAGAGCGTGCCGCGCCCCTGTTCCCGGCGAATGCGGGCCTGTTCAAAGGCTTTCTTCAAATCCGATACACCAGAAAATATGGCGGACATCTGTTCAAATGCCAGTCCAATTTCGCCCGCCAGTAGCCTGGCGATTGTGGTTTTTCCCGTGCCCGGCGGTCCCCAAAGAATGATGGACGGAATGCGCCCCTGGGCCAGCATGCGGCTCAATATTCCATGTTCACCGGTCAGGTGGTCCTGTCCGACAACATCGGAGAGTTTCTGCGGACGCAGCCGGTCAGCCAAGGGCCGCGGCGCGTCCTTGCCAAATCCTGCTGCCTGGAACAGCGTATCTGTCATTGCAGTTTCAACTGCAGTTTCTTTCCAGCACGGCTCAAGGTGATGTCCCAATAGTCCGGGCCTGCAGTGGAAGCGGGTAAGATTGCAGAGATGAAGAGAGCCTGATGCCCAACCAGACCGCCGCCGCCGTTTCCACCCCCCTCTA
>JANMKJ010000517.1:0-4262 GCA_031371945.1 Rhodobiaceae bacterium | reverse complement strand
CCACCACGGCGCAAAGCTTCGGCATGGAGATGCACTTGTTGTCACCCATTGAGGTAAAGCAGATGTGGCCGCTGATGGACGTCGACGATCTGTCTGGTGCCTCATTCCTGCCAACCGATGGACAGGCGTCACCATCTGATATTGCACATTCCCTGGCCAAGGGTGCGCGCATGCATGGCGCCAAACTCATCGAAGGTGCAAGGGTCACATCGTTTGCCATCAAGGATGGTCGGGTGACGGCGGTGAACACCACCCAAGGCAAGATCATTTGTGATAAGGTGGTGAATTGCGGGGGGCAGTGGGCGCGGCAAATCGGGGCCATGGCGGGGGTGAGTGTTCCGCTGCAACCCATCAAGCACCAATATGTGATCACTGAAAAAATACCGGGCCTGGCGCGCGACGTGGCCACCGTCCGCGATCCGGACCGGCGCACCTACTTCAAGGAAGAGGTGGGTGGCCTGGTGTTTGGGGGCTATGAGCCCAACCCCATCGCCTGGACGCAAGGTGACGTGCCGGACAATTTCGAGTTCCAGCTGTTTGAAGATGACTTCGATCATTTCGAGCAACACATGTTGCAGGCCCTGGCGCGGGTGCCGGCGCTCGAGCACACGGGCATCAAGAAGATGATCAACGGGCCGGAGAGCTTCACGCCGGATGGCAATTTTATTCTGGGTGCCGCACCGGAGTTGAAGAATTTCTATGTGGGTGCGGGGTTCAACGCTTTCGGCATCGCCTCAGGTGGTGGTGCCGGCTGGGTTCTGGCCGATTGGGTGGCAAAGGATGAGGCCCCAATGGACCTGTGGGTTGTCGATATCCGTCGCTTTTCTGACCTGCACAAGGATCGCAAGTGGACGTCGGAGCGCACCCTTGAGGCCTATGGCAAGCATTACACCGTGGGTTACCCGCACGAAGAATATCAATCGGGCCGGCCGCGCATTGTTTCGCCACTGTATGAGCGCCTGCAAAAACTCAATGCCTGCTTTGGTTCAAAATTGGGGTGGGAGCGGCCCAACTGGTTTGCCCCCTATGGCACGCCGCCACGCGATGTCTACTCGATGGGGCGGCAGAACTGGTTCAACACTGTTGGCGAAGAACATCGGGCAGTGCGCGAGCGGGTAGGTATTTTTGACCAGTCGTCCTTTGCCAAATACGAATTGAAGGGCCGGGACAGTGAAGAGGCACTGAACTGGATTTGCGCCAACAACATATCGCGGGCACCGGGCAAGCTCGTCTACACCCAACTGCTGAATTCCAAGGGTGGCATTGAATGCGATCTGACCGTTGCACGGCTGGCAGACGACCATTTCTACATCGTGACTGGCACCGGATTTCGCACCCATGATTTTGCGTGGATTGCCGATCACATCAAGCCGGGCCTGGATGCAAAGCTTCATGACATCACCGAGCAGTATGGAACGCTTTCGGTCATGGGTCCCAATGCGCGGGCGGTGTTGCAGGAACTCACCAAGGCCGACATGGGCAATGCCGCCTTCAAGTTTGGTGACGTGCGCCGCATTGATATCGCCGGCCACATCGTGCGGGCCTTGCGCGTTACATATGTGGGCGAACTTGGGTGGGAACTGCACATGCCGATTTCATCCACGGGCGAGGTGTTTGACGCCATCATGGCGGCGGGCAGGTCCTACGGCATTGCACCGGTCGGATATCGCGCACTTGAATCATTGCGACTGGAGAAAGGTTACCGGGCCTGGAGTTCTGACATTACCCCCAACGACACACCGTTGCACGCAGGGCTGGGCTGGGCGGTGAAATTGAAAACCAACTTGCCCTTCCTGGGCCGCGAGGCGCTGGAGCGCATGATGGACTTTCCATTGGCGAAAATGCTGGCTGTCTTCACCACGGAGCGCGAAGACATTGTGTTGTCGGGCCGCGAAACCATTTTGCGCAACGGCGAATTTGCGGGCTATCTCACCAGCGGAGGCTATGGCTACACGGTTGGGGGTCCCATTGGCTTTGGCTATGTCAGAAATGCCACTGGCGTCAGTGAAGCGTATTTGCTTGAGGGTGATTATGAGATCGTGGTTGCCAAGGAAATCGTCAAGGCAAACATACATTTACAGCCCATATATGATCCATTGAATCAACGCGTGAAATCATGAACTGGGACAGACACGTCCGTATACTGATTATTGGTGGTGGAGCCATCGGCACGTCGATCGCGTATCACCTTGCCCGTGATGGTGCCAAGGAAGTGTTACTGGTGGAAAAAGCCCAGTTGACCGAGGGCTGCACCTGGCATGCGGCGGGTCTGGTGGGCCAGTTGCGCGGCAAGCGCAACCTGACGCGGCTGATGCAGAATTCGGTTGCGGTGTATGACAGGCTGGAGGCCGAGACCGGACAAAACATTTCGTGGAAGAAGGTTGGCTCACTGCGGCTTGCATCAAGTGCAGCGCGCTGGAGTGAAATCCAAAGGTCCATGGGGCAGGCGAAAAGCTTCGGGGTGGAATGCCAATCTCTTTCCGCCAAAGATGCGCAAAGGCTTTTTCCCTACATCGTGACTGATGGAGTCGAAGGTGCGGCCTTCATTCCCGGTGATGGCTACATCGATCCCTATTCCCTCACTATGGCCTATGCCAGGGGTGCGCGCCTGCACGGGGCGGTGATTGAAGAGCGGGTATGTGTGGAAGACATCGTCATCGAAGGCAGGCGCGCTGTCGGCGTGGTCACCAACAGTGGAAACATCTCGTGTGATGTCCTGGTAAACTGTGCTGGATTGTGGGCCAAGCGGGTTGGCAACATGGCGGGTGTGCCGCTTGCCGCAGGCATCGTTGAGCACCAGTATTTCCTCACCGAAAAAACCCTGAAGCTCGATGCAAACCTTACGACTTTGCGTGACCCCGACAAGAATTTCTATTTGAAACCGGACACGGGGTCCTTTGCCATTGGTGGCTGGGAAGAGGGATCGCGCGGCTTTCACCGGGGTACACCACCCCTCGATTTTGGCCGCGAACTGTTTGCACCCAACATGGAGCGGTTGGAGCTGTTTGCGGTTCCAGCATCTGAGCGGTTGCCGGTGTTGAATGAAACCGGCATCCAAACCGTCATCAACGGTCCCATTCCGGTGAGTGCCGATGGTGAACCCATCATGGGGCTGGCACCCGAGCTTGATAATTTTTACGTGGCCTGTGGCTTTACTGCGGGCATCGCAGCGTCAGGTGGAGCGGGCCTCGCGATGGCCAATACTATTTTGCACCACGATGCGGGCATGGATCTCTGGCCGTTTGACGTACGCCGCTTCAGCAAGGTTCATGCCCAGCCCCGTTATCTCGAGGAGCGGGCCATTGAAGCCTATGCCGCCTATTACAAGGTTCACTGGCCGGCGGAAGAGGCCCATGCGGGCCGCAATTTGCGCCTGTCACCATTGCATCAGCAGCTCAAGGCGGCAGGTGCTGTGTTTGGGTCACGCAGCGGTTGGGAACGGCCGAACTGGTTTGCACCAGAGGGGGTCGAACCGGTGGATATCCCGTCCTTTGAGGAAAAGCCCAACTGGTTTGCGCATGTGGCTGAAGAACACCGGGCCATCCGGGAGCGCGCCGTGCTCATTGACCAGACATCCTTTGCCAAATTCGAAATCACCGGAGCGGGTACGCAAAAGGCCCTGCAGGCGATTGCCGCCAATGACCTGTCGGGTCCGCCGGGCAAAGCCGTTTACACTCAACTCTGCAATGAGCGGGGTGGCATTGAAGCCGATGTCACCATGGTCCATGCGGGAGTTGATCACTTCTATCTCATAACGGGGTCAGGCTTTGGATTGCGCGACAGTGGCTGGGTGGCGCGCCACCTGCCGCCAACCGTTACCATTCGCGATGTGACGAATGCCTTTTGTGTCATCAATATCTGCGGGCCGCGATCACGCGACATTTTGCAAGACGTGACAGATGCCGATATTTCCAACGCGGCTTTTCCGTTTCTGGCTGCACGGTCCCTGGACGTGGGCAACGCCACGGTGCTTGCCGTGCGCATCGGCTACGTGGGCGAGCTTGGCTATGAACTCTACATCCCGCAGGAATTTGGCGCCCATGTCTACGACACCTTGTGGAAGGCTGGTAAGACCCACGGCATTGCCAATGCAGGCTACCGCGCCATTGATAGTTGCCGCATGGAAAAAGGCTACCTCTATTGGTCCGGCGACATTTCGCCAGACTATAACCCTTATGAAGCAGGTCTTGGTTTCTGTGTGGCCTTGGACAAGGGTGAATTCCTGGGCAGCGCGGCGTTGGCAAAGCTCAAGGCTGAAGGCG
>JANMKJ010000097.1:0-4076 GCA_031371945.1 Rhodobiaceae bacterium | reverse complement strand
ATCCTTATTTTCTCGGTTACAGGGACGAAACGGGTGCGGGCAAGGGCGAAGGGTTCAATTTTAACTATCCCATGCCGGATGGGACGACCTATGAGCGGTGGAAGAAGGCTCTCAACGCGGCATGTGGCAAGATCAAGAGTTTCAGCCCTGATGTGCTCGTTGTTTCACTCGGGGTTGATACCTATGAGCACGACCCCATCAGCTATTTCAAACTCAAGTCGGCGGATTTCCGCGACTATGGTGCACGCATTGCCAAGCTCAAATTGCCAACGCTTTTTGTCATGGAAGGCGGCTACGCCATTGAGGCCATTGGCGTGAATACGGTGAACGTGCTGGAAGGCTTTTTGAATGCGTGACCCGCGCTATGACATTTTGTTTGAGCCAGTCAAGATAGGTCCCGTCACCGCAAAGAACCGGTTCTACCAGGTGCCCCATTGCAATGGGGGTGGCTACCGTGACCCCTCCGCTGCTGCAGAAATGCGCCGCGTGAAATCGGAAGGGGGCTGGGGCGTCATCTTCACGGAGCAGGTTGAGATCCATCACAGTTCTGAAATCACCCCGTTCATTGAGCTTCGCATCTGGGACGAGGACGACATGCCGGGGCTGGCCAAGATGGCCGATGCCATCCATTCCAATGGCGCGCTGTCAGGCATTGAGCTTGCCTATAGCGGTGCCAACGGACCAAATCTTTACACGCGCGAAGTGCCCATGGGGCCGATGCACAGCCCGATCCTGACCTTCACCAGCGATCCCGTCCAGGCCCGCGCCATGGACAAGCAGGACATTCGCAACCTGCGCCATTGGCACAAGTTGGCTTATAACCGCGCCAGGCGGGCAGGCTATGATATTCTTTGCCTCTATGGGGCCCACGGCTTTGGCATCATCCAGCATTTCCTGTCGCGGCGAACAAACCAGCGCAGCGATGAGTATGGCGGCTCACTGCAAAATCGCGCACGGCTGCTCCATGAACTGTTGAGCGATGCGCGGGATGAAGTGGGTGATACGTGTGCTGTGGCGGTGCGGCTGTCTCTCGAAGAACTGGGCGCGCAGGGTTTTTCCAATGATGAACTGCGTGACCTCGTAGGGTTGCATGCCGACCTGCCGGATATCTGGGACTTTGCCCATGGCACATGGGAAGCGTGTTCAGGAACATCACGCTTCAAGCCAGAGGCAGCCCAGGAAGACTTGATACGGGGCATCAAGCAACTCACATCCAAACCCGTGGTGGGTGTGGGGCGTTTCACATCGCCGGATCTGATGGTGCGGCAGATCAAGCAGGGCATTCTCGATTTCATTGGTGCGGCTCGGCCCTCAATCGCCGACCCCTTCCTTCCCAACAAGATTGACGAAGGCCGCATTGAAGATATTCGTGAGTGTATTGGCTGCAACATGTGCGTGACCGGCGACATGACCCAGTCCCTGTCGCGCTGCACGCAGAACTCTTCGTTCATGGAGGAATGGCGCAAGGGCTGGCACCCGGAACGCATCAAGCCTGCTGCAACGGCGGCACGGATTCTGGTGGTAGGCGCTGGCCCCACGGGCCTGTCAGCGGCCCACAAGCTGGGGCTTCGCGGCTATGAAGTTGCCCTGGCAGAGGCTGGCACTGAACTCGGCGGGCGTGTTGCCAGGGAATGCCGGCTGCCAGGGCTTAACGCCTGGGGCCGGGTGCGGGACTACCGGCAAGGGCAGATCCAGAAAATGGCCAATGTGAATGTCTATCTGGATTCACGCCTTGCAGCATCCGATGTGTTCGACATGGGCTTTACCGATGTGGTGGTCGCCACGGGTGCCACGTGGCGACGGGACGGCGTGGCGCGGTTTCATACCTTGCCCTTCAGCGTTGCCGCAGCGATGCCTGTGTATACGCCGGACGACCTCATGGATGGCAAGCTGCCCTCGGGCCATGTGGTGATTTATGATGATGACCATTACTACATGGGTGGTGTTTTGGCGGAATTGCTGGTGGCCAGGGGTGCTTCTGTCACCTTTGTGACGCCTTCACCCAAAATTTCGGAATGGAGCACCAACACGCTTGAGCAGGCACAAATCCAGCGGCGGCTCCTGGAACTTGGCGTCGCGGTGACAGTCAGCCATGCGGTGACTGAAGTGGGTGGAACCGGTGTCACGCTTGCCTGCACCTATACAGGTCGGGAACATGACCTCCCCTGTGACGCTGTCGTTCTGGTCACGGCACGGCTACCCAACGATGCTCTTTATACGGAGCTTGTAGCCGACGAGGCCCGGTGGGCAGATTGTGGCATTCGCTCGGTCAAGGCGGTTGGAGATGCCCAGGCCCCAGCCGCAATTGCCTGGGCGACCTATGCCGGCCACCGTTATGCGGAGGAGTTTGATTCGGCCGATGTGGGCGATAGCCTGCCATTCCGGCGGGAAGTGGCAGGTTTGAAACCCTAAACCTCACGAAATTAAGACTTTTGCCATAGTGTTAGCTGCTTTGTGTCAAGCCACTGCCGCAATTGCCGTATAACAGGTAGGCTCACTTTTTGACGGGAACCTCCATGAAACATTTTCTTATTGCCGCTTTACTCGCCGCCATTGGCACGGTGGCCCTCGTGGGCAATGCCCATGCAGCCAGCAAGTATTGCAAGTATAATCCCGATGACCCAGCCTGCTACGATCAGGGCGGATATGGCCAGGATGATGATAGCTATGGCCAGCCCCAGCCGCTCTATGATGATGAACAGGGTGGCGACGCTGATGGCTACTACCAGGAACAACGCCCGAAATTCAGGCCGGTCAACCGCTGTGCTGCGGTTGGACAAAGCCTGCGGCGTTTCGGTTACCGCCACATCCGTCCGCTTGATTGCGGTGGCAAGAATTTGAAGTTTGAAGCCTTCCGTGGTTACCAGCGCTTCATCCTCAAGGTGAGGGCCAGCAATGGCCGCATCATCTACGCAATCCGCGGCTAATCATCGTCAAAAAGTGCAACGGCCCGTTTTACAAAGCGGGCCGTTTTGCCTTGGTGGTGTACCAACCGCCAAGGGCCTGCTCATAGGCCAATCCGGCGCGAAACACCCGGGCATCGTCCCACGGCCTGCTCACAATCTGGATGCCGGTCGGTATCCCGTCCGTTGTTTTGCCAGAAGGAACCGCCAAGACCGGACAGTTGTGCAGCATGTTGAAGTGGTGCGTCATGTACCACCCGGTTTCTGCATTGACGCGCTTGCCATTTACGGCAAAATTTTCGTCGAAGGGGTCATGATCGGCCTTCACGGCGGCAAGGCTGTTGGTGGGACAGATGAAAAGATCATGGGATGCGATGATTGGTCCGAATGTTTGATACATCTCATGGATACGAGCCCAGGCCTTGTGAACGTCGTCAATCGTTGAATAGTTTTCAAAGGTTTCGGCCGTTTTCAAGGCATAGTCGGTCATAAGGTGAGCGCTTGTCTTGCGGTGCCACATCGCTTGGCGAATGAAGTTCATGGCGTTGTACCAGTGTTGCGTGTCCAGTTCCGTGGCCATGGTCCACCGCATATCGACCTCTTCAACCGTGGCCCCCAGCGAGCGAAAGACTTCAAGTGCCTTTTGCGTATTCTGGCGTACCTGGGGCTCAACTTCTACATAACCAAAATCCATGGAATAGGCGATTTTCCAGCCCTTTATGCTTTGGGCTGCAAGGGGCAATTTCACCCGGTTGAGAATTGAATCGTGGTCCAGTGGATGGGGCCCGGATGTCACGTTCTGCATGAGTGCCGCATCGGCCACCGACCTGGTCATCGGCCCACAGTGGTTGAAACGATCGAAATTACCCGGTGGCCCATCGGGATTTCGACCGTGGGGAGGCTTGAATCCCACAGTACCACAGGCGGATGATGGAATGCGGATCGAGCCCCCAATGTCGGTGCCGGTGGCAAGCGTTGTAAAGCCCGCGGCAAGTGCGGCACCGGAACCTCCCGATGATCCACCCGGTCCATAGGCCAGGTTCCACGGATTGTGCGTGGTGCCCCAGATGCGGGAGCGGGTTACGCCGGAAAGGCAGAACTCGGGCGTTGTGGTGCGGCCGAAGATGATGGCACCGGCCTTTTCCAGGCGCTCGATTTGCGGGTCCGAGTGGT
>JANMKJ010000087.1:0-6624 GCA_031371945.1 Rhodobiaceae bacterium | reverse complement strand
GCAGTGGCGATGATACGGTGGATATCAGCGGCTTGACCTCGGCGCACCGTATTGTGTTCAATTCCGGTGCAGGTAATGATCATGTGGTTGGCACCTTACGCCCACAGGACGTAGTCAACTTCGGCACAACTGCTACTCCGGGCACTGGCGGCTCATCCGGCAACCCCGGCGGCAGCTCTGACCAACCCGGCGCCAACCCTGGCAACTCCGGTAGCGGTTCCGATGGAGACGACGAGGATACCAACCATGCTGGCGGCAATAATTCCGGCAGCAACGTGGATGACGACGGTGAGGATGATGCCGATACGCACCATACCTCAGGCGGCGGCAATCATGACCATGACGACGACGATGAGGACGAAGACGATGATAACGCGTCGCACCCCTCCAGTGCTCCTGCCGCTGCGGCAGTAGCGGGCCTGACCCTCCTTGGCGATGGTACAAGCCACTTGCTCACCGGTAACGGTGGCGATGATGTGGCTGTTGGCAGCACCGCGGGAGAATTGATCTCCACCGGCGACGGCGCAGACTTCATCAGCGCCGGGGCGGGCGATGACACGGTTGTAGCCGGGGGCGGCAACGACACGCTGTTTGGTGAAGATGGCAATGACCATATCTTCGGCGGCGACGGCAATGACCTTGTCAACGCTGGAAACGGTGGCGATGATGCCTTCGGCGGCGCTGGCAATGACACGTTCGTGGCAAGAACCGGAGACGGCATCGACAGCTACTATGGCGATGCGGGCTCCGACACGCTCGACATGTCTGCCATTACCGCCAATATCGAGGCCAACCTCGGCACGGGCAGTGTGGGCTGGGCCATGGCGGACGGTGTCACGGATACGCTGTATGCGATTGAGAATATCGTGACCGGGGCCGGCCATGACACGATTACCGCCTCGTCAGCCCATAACGTCATCGACACGGGCGCAGGCCACGATACCATTGTGTTCCGCTCGGCTTCGGATGCCGATGGTGACACCATCCTCAACTTTGAAGCAGGCGACAAGATCGACGTCTCCGACTTCATGGTAGGAACGGTAAACCTGGTTGCAAACTCGCACACCGCAGCGGCAGGGCAAATCGCTTTCAGCTTTGACACCATCAGTGGTGAAAGCTTTACGGTCCTGCACGGCACGGATGGCAGTGGCAACCATTTTGAAGTTGACATCAAGGGCCACCATAACCTGACGGTCTCGGATTTCGCGGCCTGATGCACGGAGTGAAGGGGTGGGAGCAAAGCTTCCGCCCCCATCAACTGCTTTCCATATTGCAAGACCAAACAACACGTTTTTCAACCACAGAGGCAAATTCGCGGGGGCGCGCTTATAGGTTTGCAGAGTAGGACGTCTAGATGAAAAAAGATACGACAGCGGCGCGCAAGACGGTGGCTGGGAAGCTGACCAAAGGCCTGCGAGGCCTGTTCATCTTTTTGTTCTCCCTCTCCGGGATCATCAACCTGCTGGCCCTGACCGGCTCATTTTACATGATGCAGATCTATGATCGTGCCATCCCATTGCAAAATGTGCCAACCTTGCTGGCGCTGTCGGGCCTGGCCATCGGTCTCTATGCGTTTCAGGGTGTGTTTGAAACCATCCGCAGCCAGATCCTGGTACGGGTGGGGGCAGGAATCGACCGCAAATTGGCGCCGCTGGCTCACAAGGTTGCCATCGACATGCCGCGGTTTGGCTTTTCCACGTCAGAGGCACTGGAGCGGGGTCGCGACGTGGACACCGTGCGGGGTTTCCTGGGCAGCCAGGGACCAATGGCACTTTTCGACCTGCCCTGGCTGCCGCTCTACCTCATCTTTGTCTACATGCTGCATCCGCTTATTGGGGCACTGGTTATTGCGGGCGCATTTGTCCTGGCGATGCTGGCCATCGTCAATGAGCTGATGACCCGGAAACTGGCAGGCGTGACACACCGGGCGGTAATCGCGCGAAATGCAATTTCCGACTCCAATACGCGCAATGCCGAAGTGCTGCGCGCCATGGGATTTGGCGGCCGGGCTGTCGCACGCTTTGTCGAAGCCAATCAGGAACACTTGTCTCTGCAAACCAGAACCAATGATGTATCCGGAACGATGGCCGCCATCTCGCGCATCCTGCGCATGATCCTGCAGTCAGCAACACTGGGCCTTGGTGCCTATCTCACCATCGAAGGCCAGATGTCGGGTGGTGCAATTATAGCGGCCTCGATTGCCTCGTCGCGGGCCTTGGCGCCGGTCGACATGGCGATAGCCAATTGGAAAAACGTGGTTCAGGCGAGAACCGCCTGGTCACGCATCATCGATACCTTGGTGGCCCTGTCAGATGAGCGCGCCCCCATGGACCTGCCAAATGCAACTAAAACTTTCAAGGTCGAGAAACTCACCGTTGCAGCCCCCTCCTCTGGCCGCGTGCTGTTGAGCGAGGTCAGCTTCGACCTGAAGGCCGGACAGGCCTTGGGCGTCATTGGTCCATCGGGTGGCGGCAAGACAACCATGGTACGTGCCATGACCGGAATCTGGTCGGGACTGCGCGGCTCCGTGCGGCTCGACGACGCTGATCTTTCGCAGTGGGGAGAAACCGCGTTGGGCAGCATGGTCGGCTACCTGCCGCAGGATGTGGCCTTGCTGGATGGCACGATAGGCGAGAACATCGCAAGGCTCGATCCCAAGGCCGACCCGCAGAATATTGTCATCGCAGCCCAGGCTGCCGGCGTGCACGAAATGATCGTGCGGATGCCTGATGGCTACCAGACGAACGTGGGATCCCAGGGAGAAACCCTTTCGGCAGGCCAGCGCCAGCGCATTGGCCTGGCACGCGCCCTTTATGGTTCGCCCTTCGTGGTGATCATGGACGAGCCCAACTCGAACCTCGACGGCGAAGGCGAACAAGCGTTGAGTGCGGCGATCATGGGAATCAAGCAGCGAGGTGGGATTGCCATCGTCGTTGCCCATCGCCCCAGTGTACTGGTGGCGGTTGACCTGGTGGCGGTGATCCAACAGGGCAAGATGGTAGCCTTTGGCCCGAAGGAAGAAATATTGGGCCAAGGACAACAGGCTTCGGCGGGCTCCGGGGTCGATCCTGCTGCCACCGCCAACAAATCCCGTGTCAAACCACAACTTGTTGCAGGGTGAGGTGATATTGTGAGCGTCATTGAGGTCAAGTCTACCCGTTCGCTGGACAATGCGGCCGCCGCGCGCGATCGCTTCGAAGACAAGGCTGGTGATCGAAAATCTTTAACGCCATTCTACCTTGGCTTTTCGATTGCTGCCCTTGTGCTTTACCTGAAAGGCTCCTCATCACCCCAGGCCGCTGTGCACGAGGAGCCGCAAGGCAATCCATCGCATGGTGAACAATCCAGTGCAATGGATGCCTATGTTGCACCGGACATTGGTCCGAATGATTTCCAAATCCCTGACGAAGCTTACGACACGGCACGCTTTGACCCGCTGAGACCAATTTCCCAACCGTCGGCGCATTTTGTCTTCAATCCGGCTAATCCGCCCGACAAGCCTGTATCGCTCGATCTCGGATATCGCGCACCGGCAGCAAATTCTGTCATGTCCTTTGGCAAACCAGTTTCCTTCCTGGCTCTCTCAAGCAATGACAATGGCCATGTCGCAGGCCCCGACAGCACTGGAGCAGCAAACGCTGGCAGCGGCCGTCCTGCGAGCCATTCCGCCCCTGATCAAAACGAAGACGATGATAGTGACAGTACCACCGTTCCAAATCGCAAAAATACCGCACCAAAAGTATCGGGACCTGTTTCTCTGAGCGACCAGTTTGTGTACAGCTCGGTGCTGATTGCCGTCGCTGATCTTCTCGGCAATGCCAGTGACGCCGATGCGGGCGATGTCCTGTCGGTCAAAGACTTGAGAATCAATGGCGTTGCAGTGCCGCAGCTGAACGGCAACTATCTCTATCACGGCGAACAGTTGGGACCGGTTGTCCTGACGTACCAGGTAACAGATGGGGAACTGTCCGTGGCTGCCACGGCGAGTTTTGACCTGTTGGCAAAGCCCCCCATCGTCGGCACGGCTGGCGACGATCACATTGTGGGTACGGCATACCCCGACGAGATCAGGGCCGGAGAGGGCAACGACCAGGTAGATGGCTTCGACGGTGATGATGTCATCCTCGGGGGCCGTGGAAACGACCACATTTTCGGTGGCGATGGCAACGACGTCATCTATGGCGATGACGGCAACGATGTAATCTTTGGTGGGTTTGGCAATGACATGCTGTCAGGCGGGTTCGGCAATGACCGACTGTTTGGTGGATACGGCAACGACATTCTTCAGGGCGGTTCAGGTTACGACACACTTTATGGTGATGACGGGGATGATGTCCTTGCTGGTGGCAGTGAACGGGACTGGCTCTATGACGGCTACGGCACCGACCACGTAGATGGCGAATCTGGAAATGATACGGTATTTGCCAAGGCTGACAATTCCAATGACTTGTTCAATGGTGGAACCGGAACCGACCGATTAAGTTTCGCTGATCACCAGTCTGATCTGGTTTTCGACTTGTCCCTGGGTACTGTGGCCGGGGACGGTACAGCCGTCGACCAATTTGCCGGCTTCGAAATATTTGAGGCCGGTAATGGCAACGATGCCTTCCTTGCCGTTGCGCCGGAAGCTGCAGCATCCGCGCCTAAGACTTTTATAGGTGGCGAAGGCAACGACACGTTGGACTATGGCGTAGCACAACACTCAATCACCATTGATTTGGTGCGCGGCACCGCCAGTGGCGCTGAACTTGGCATCAACTACTTTGAGGAAATCGAACACTTTGCAACCGGTTCTGGTGATGACGTGTTTGTGGCCGCCGGTACCGATACGGCAATTTTCATGGCCATCGTCGATGAGGATGGAAATGCCGGGAACGCTGGTCGTGGAGACGAAGGCACAACAACCCCAGAATTGCTGAATGCCGTGATGGCCGCCAAACCCTTTGCGCAATCACTCGGCGCACTAGCCGGCAGCGACCGTTTCGATGGTGGTGAAGGTCATGACACAATTGACTATAGCGCCGCAACACATGGCATAACAGTGAACACGCAAGCCGCGACCGCAACGGGCGAAGACATCGGAACCGATATATTTACCGGCATCGAAGAGTTTATCGGCGGCGATGGCGATGATACTTTCATCATAGGAGAAGGCGAAGTTACACTTGATGGGCGGGCTGGCAACGACATGTTCCAGTTTTTGACCGCAACGACTTTTGATCCGGACAGTTATTCCAAACACGAGATAAAGGGCTTTGAAGTCGGTGACTGGGTAAGGATGTCAAAGTATGACATCTTTGAGCGGGCCGTCGATGCTGTTCAAGACGCGTTTGAAAGTGCCTTTGATGGCACGGATGGAACAAAAATAGATGGCACCGAACAGGACTTGGCGGTGCCCATCCGGATCCGCCACGAAGTCTCCGACAATCTGCAGCAAACCTTCATAGATGCGGACTTTGACCAGAACGGAAGCTATGAAATGTCGATCCAGATCGACGGTGATCATCATTTGAATATTGTTGAGACGCATATTGCGTAAAGGGATGACTGGCTGTCGTTATTGGCATGAAACATGCGTGGCCCAGTCTATTGATTGGAGGAAACGGCACGTTTCTTCCTGTGGTAAAGCTTAGGGGTAAAAGTCATGGCAAAACCGTCCAAAGGGCGTGAAAAGACATCAGATATCGGCTTGGACCTTGAAAAGGTCGGGGGTCTCGGAATCAAGTCAAGGGTGGCTACCGGTTCGCTCGCCGTCATCATGTTGGTCTGTGGCTTTGGCGGCTGGGCAGCGACCTCCGAATTGTCTGGTGCCGTCATCGGCCAAGGACAAGTCATCGTCGACAAGGACCTCCGGGCGATCCAGCATCTTGATGGCGGGATAATCAAGTCAATCGCCGTAAAAAAGGGTGACGCGGTCAAGCGCGGCCAAGTGATGTTTACGCTTGATGACACCCAGTTGACCGCAGAACTGCATATCCTGCGCGGCCAGTTGGTAGAGCTCCTGGCCAAACGCCAAAGGCTGTTGGCCGAACGTGAAGGTCTCGATGTCATACTCCCCCTGCAAGATCCCGCCGAACTGGATATTGCCGCTTCTCCCGCCTTCGCCGGGGAGCAGCGCCTGTTCAAAGGCAATCATGATAACCGTGTAAGTCAGATCAAGCAGCTGCAGTCGGGACTTGCCCAGCTGGATGAAGAAATCAACGGCTTTAGGGCCCAGGCCGAGGCGAACGGAAAGGAACTTGCCCTGGTTCAGGCAGAAGTCACCAAAGTGGAAAATCTGCAGAAAAAAGGCTTGATCGACAGTACCAGGGTTTATGGCAGCGCCCGCGACCTGACAAAATTGACGGGCGAACGTCAGCAAATTGGTTCCAACATCGAACGTTCCAAATCGCGCCGTATCGAAATCGAGCTGCAAATCCTGGCTATCGATGCCACAGCCAGAACCGAGGCGCAAAAGCAATTGTCAGAAATTGAACCTCGCATTGCCGAAGTCCGCGAACGCAAGTCAGCGATTGAAGACCGCCTGACGCGAATGGAAATAAGGTCTCCCATAGCCGGTACAATCAATGAACTTTCAGTAAACACAATTGGCGGAGTTATCACTCCCGCCCAAAAACTGCTCAC
>JANMKJ010000046.1:0-4646 GCA_031371945.1 Rhodobiaceae bacterium | reverse complement strand
GGAAGCCGTGCGGCATTTGTTAGGGTTAACCAAACACGGTGAAGCTTAGACCGCCAGCGCCCGCTTCGGACGGCATTTCACGAACTCCCTCAGCTCCGGACAAGCTGAAGTTCGGAGCGGTCGTTCTTTTTCTGGCAGCCCATGCGATTCTGGGGCCGTGTCCTCAACAGCACTTTTGTCCGCATGATGAAGCTCACCGCCTTCTATCAGGAACCCAAGAAGAACATGGTGGCCTTTGAAGACAGGTTCGAAGCCGCAACCCGCCGTGCCAACGAAAATCTCGAAAAGCTGGCAGACGAAGACTGAAGTGATTCAACATTGCCAAGAGGGTTTTGGTAGCGAGAGAGGGACTCGAACCCCCGACCCCAGGATTATGATTCCCGTGCTCTAACCAGCTGAGCTACCTCGCCAAAACCAGCTGGGCTTATAGAAAGTAATGCCCTGTGAAGTCAAGCGGCGTGGTTTGGCGACCAAACAACGGTGGCCGGGGCCTAGGAATGGGCGTCCTCTGGAGAATCCGGATCACCCTGAACAAATGTGCGGTAGACCGAAAGCCACGCAAAATAGAGTGACGCGGCAATCCAGACCCACCAAGCAGCCCTATAGAAAACACTGTCTTTGCTAATGCCAACCAGAATCATGGTCGTCACCGCCCACAAAATGGTCGCCAGAATAGTGATATTGCGCCAATGCGTGACCCGCAACGGATGAACGAATTTAATTGGAACGAAAGTCAGGATTGAAAGCACCGCAACGGTGACCAGATTGACCATCCAACCCGTATCCAGAACATAGAAATAAAGTACCACGACATTCCAAACGGCGGGGAACCCCACAAAATAATAGTCTTACGATTTCATGCCGACATTGGCGAATGTATAACACGACACCGCCATCACCGTGGCCGCACAGATCAGGCTCCAGGTTTCTGTTTGAAATCCGTAAGGTACCGGTACCATGTTAAACCAGTAGATCATCAGCGCCGGAACTGCCACGTAGGTGAAATAGTCTATGACGAGGTCAAGCGAGGCGCCATCAAAATTTGGGGTAAATTCCCGCACTTTGGCTTTGCGCGCCAGTGAACCATCAATGCCATCAACGAAAAGTGCAACGCCAAGCCACATGAAAGCCGCCACGGCATCCGCCTTCAGCACCGCCACCAGCGCCAGGAAGCCAGCGACAATGCCACAGGTCGTGAAAGCATGAACTGCCCAGGCAATTCCCTTTTTCACTTCCAGGTCTATTTTCGGCTTGGCCTTGAGTTTAGACACGCGGCAGTAACTCTCCTTGCCCCCTTGCGGGACTTATAACGGCAGCCAAACTACTAGGCAAGGAAGCTAAGCTGATTTGACATATTTCCATACAAACGCCGGCGGCACATTGCCTATGGTGACACCCACGCAAGTGCCAACAAGCCCGCCTTCAGTGGCAGAGATTTTGGGAAATGGCGAAGTTTTGAGATAGCTGAACTGCACCGCAACACCGCCACTGTGAAGTGAGGCCGCAATCGCCTCGGTGATCTGCTTGCGATGTAGGGGCTTCAAGCTGCGCAGTGGTATGCCCGATACTATGCGGTTGACCTTGCCCTGCCCCACCGTCTGCAGGAGTTTTGGCAGTTCCCCGGCATCACCCTCGACCACGCGGACCGAAGGAAACTCATGTCTCAGGTATTTTGCGAAGTCCGCGTTGAATTCAACAAGGATGAGGTTTTCTGGCCTTACCCCGCGCGCCAGCAATTCGCGCGTGAAAACACCCGTACCCGGCCCAAGTTCCACCACGACATCGTCGGGTTCAAGTTCCAGCTTGCGCACCATGAGCTGGGCCAGCTTTTTACTGCTGGGCGTTATGGCCCCCACGCCGAAGGGCTTTTGCAGATATTGCTTCAGGAAAAACAGTTTTGACTTCTTTGGCTCATTCTTCATCAACTACCCATGACATGCCCTACCGCCGAAGCAATAAAGCCCCCCCCTAACACGCGCGCACCTGGTCCCATGCCATCGTAAAATACGCAAGCCTGACCGGGCGATACACCATACTCGCCGGCAGCAATGCTGACCACTGCGCCGTTTGGCCCGCCCCGCAAAACCGCCGCAACTGGCGGACGGGTCGACCTTATTTTCGCAAATACCGTTTGTTCCGTTTGATTGGGGTTCTGACGACCCAACCAGTTCAGGTTTGAAATGCGAATATCATTCTGCCGCAGCGCCTCGCGTGGCCCAACCACAACCAGCCGCTTGGCCGCATCCACGCTGATCACATATAGAGGCTCTAAGTCAGAAATTCCGAGCCCCCGCCGCTGACCAATCGTGTAATGCAATACGCCCTCGTGTCGTCCAAGTAAACGGCCATCGAGATGCAGGATGTCACCGGGTTCGGCCGCATCGGGCCGCAACCTCAGGATCACGTCAGCATATTTGCCGTCGGGTACAAAACATATATCCTGGCTATCGGGTTTGTCAGCCACGACAAGTCCAAGTTCAGTGGCTATGCGTCGCGTTTCGGCCTTTGGCAAAGCGCCAAGCGGGAAGCGTAGGAAATCAATTTGCTCCTGCGTGGTCGCAAACAGGAAATAGCTCTGGTCCCGCGCCATGTCGGCGGGGGTGAAAAGATCGCGATGGGTCGTACCATCGCCGCGCATACGGCTTTCGATATAGTGGCCCGTGACCAAGGCGGCCGCATCCAAATCCCTGGCGTGCCTTAGCAAGTCCGCAAATTTGACCGTTTGATTGCACTTCACACACGGTATTGGCGTTTCACCCGCAAGATAACCCGCGACGAAATCATTGATCACCGCTTCCTTGAACCGGCTTTCAAAATCGAGAATGTAATGAGGAATGTCGAAAGCGGCAGCAACACGCCGGGCATCATGAATGTCCTGGCCCGCACAGCACGCACCTTTGCGCCGTATTGCTTCGCCATGGTCATAAAGCTGCAACGTTATGCCCACAACATCATATCCCGCAACCTTCAACATGGCAGCCACGACAGACGAATCAACGCCGCCAGACATGGCAACGACCACCCGGTGGTCGCCTGGGTTTCCACCCAGCCCCATGGCTCTGTGAACGGCGTCTAATGCTGACTGCTCAAGCTTCATGGCGCCTAAATGGGCCCGAATGCGACAAAACGCAATCGCGCAGTCCAAACTGTCCTGAATTGAGGCATTCCAGCGCCATAATTTGTAAATTGTTCATAAGCGCTTAGCTTATTTTTAAGTGAGATGGGCCTAGGTTGACACTTCCAATGTGTACCTGCGTTTTAGGTTTGTGAGTTTCAGTATGAACGGTCAGTTGCGTCCACGCGTTAACTACGTCATCGGTCCCGATGGCAGTCCCCTGACAATTACGGATTTACCTCCCCCCGGCGCCCATCGCTGGGTCATCCGCCGCAAGGCGGAGGTGGTTGCCGCTGTTCGTGGGGGTTTGCTGAGTTTAGAGGAAGCCTGTGATCGCTACGTCCTTACAGTTGAGGAATATTTGGGTTGGCAAAGGTCGATAGACCGTCATGGTCTGGCGGGCCTTCGCACCACAAAGATACAGAAATACCGCCAATAGTGTGTTGAGTACTGCGTTTTAGGGGCCGGAAGCGAAAGTTTCCGGCCCTTTTAATTTTTACCCGAACCCGCCATATCTCTCACCATGAAAATTCTTGTCCTGTTTGCCCATCCTAAAATCTCGGAGTCAATCGTCCAAAAGGAAATGCTGTCGCGCATCCAGAATCTCGAAAATGTGACGATCCACGATCTCTACGCCGCCTATCCGGACTTCGTGATCGATGTCGACCATGAGCAGGCGCTTTTGCTTCAACACGACATTATCATCTTCCAGCACCCCTTCTATTGGTATTCAGCACCGTCCATCATCAAGGAATGGCTTGATCTGGTGCTCGAGCATGACTGGGCCTACGGTTCCAAGGGCAACAAGTTGCATGGCAAGTTTATGATGCAGGCCATCTCTACGGGAGGACCGCAGGCCTACTACAGCTCCACCGGCAAGAACCGCTTTGAGATCGGACAACTGTTGGCGCCCTTTGACCAAACGGCCTATCTATGTGGCATGGGCTGGCTTGAACCTTTTGCGGTGTTTATCGGTCGCCGCATTCCGCGCGAAGACCTCAGTGCCCAGGTCGAGAGATACCGCGATATTGTGGTGGGCTTGCGAGACGGCACCTTGGGGCCACTGCAGCACCTTGCAAAAAACTACCAGCTGCCACCCAATTTCAATCTGAAAAAGGCCTAACGCCATGCATCTCTCAGACTTCCTCGTTGGCGCATCTGTCTACCTCGCAGCCGCCGTCGTTGCTGCCCCCATAGCAGCACGCCTCGGACTCGGATCCGTACTGGGATATCTCGCAGCCGGAATTTTGATAGGGCCAGCCGTCCTTGGCCTCATCGGCAGCGAGGGCCAGGACGTCATGCACTTTGCCGAATTCGGCGTGATCGTCATGCTGTTTCTTGTGGGCCTCGAACTCCAGCCCTCAAAGCTGTGGGCCATGCGCAAGCCCATTCTCGGGCTCGGCGGATTGCAGGTTTTTGGCACCGCTGCCGCTATTGCTGGCGCCGCTTATCTGCTCGGCGTTGATTGGAAGGCGGCACTCGCTTCGGGCCTGATCCTTGCCATGTCATCCACCGCCATTGTCATCCAAAG
>JANMKJ010000041.1:0-4576 GCA_031371945.1 Rhodobiaceae bacterium | reverse complement strand
GCAGTGGGTCGCGGGCAGCGGGGCAGACGCGGCACCCTATTTTCGTATTTTCAATCCCGTGCTGCAGGGGGAAAAATTCGACCCTAAAGGCGAATACGTCCGCCGGTGGATACCTGAATTGGCCGATATGCCCCTGGAAATTCTGCATCACCCGTGGGACGCGCCGCAAACATCAAATTACCCTGCACCTATCGTCGAGCACGGTTTTGCCCGCAACCGGGCCCTGGAAGCCCTCCAGCAGCTCAAAATCGCGAGCGCTTGAAGCGGGCTTCGAGATAACTCACAAACAATTTTACCACCTCTCTCTGGCGTTTCTGGGATGGGATGGCCGAGATCAATGCCTTAGGTTTCGGCTCAAAACCATCAAGCAGCTGGATCAGTTCTCCTCGCTCAATTTCACCTCTCACGAGGAAGTTCGGGATCAGTGCTATGCCTTGTCCAGCGCGGCAAAAGCTGGTCAGAACTTCAAGTCGGTTGGCGCGGGCATGTGGCTTTGGCTGAAAGCCACCGCTTCCCCGCAGCTTCCAAACCGGTTCGCCTGTTAGGAACAAACCCTGATGGGCGGGCAGGTCCGCCGGGCCGTGGGGCCTGTTGTGCACTGCACAATAGGCCGGGGAAGCATAGAGACCCAACTCTATGCGTGCCAGTATAGGGGCGGCCTCATCCTCGGAGTCTTGTTCCCACAACACCAGGTCATAGTCTTCTTCATCCGCGTCCACAGACCTGTCGAGAAGGTCGACGTGGACCGTTACGCCAGGCTGTGCTGCCATGAAACCCGCGACTGCCGGGCCAATCAGCGCCTGCCCGAGTGTTGACGGCGCAGCAATGCGGAACCTTCCCGCAGCGCTGCTGTTAGGATTGCGGAGGGCCCGGTTGGTCGCTTCCAGTTCGGTGAGAAGGGAGCGTATTTTGTGGAGATAGCCGGAACCAGCCTCTGTAAGTTCAAAGCGTCGGGTCGACCGCTTGAGCAGGCTTACCCCCAGTTCGGCTTCAAGGGCGGCAATCTGCCGGCTGACCACAGACGTAGAAACCCCCAGCACGTCCCCGGCCGCCGAAAATCCACCAGCATCCACCACCGACACGAACATTTTAAGGGCCGAAAACTGCTCCATTTCACATAATTATTGCGAAAATCAGAAAAATAAAACATAAATATTTATATTATTGCAAAAAATAGGAAAATCATGAAAATCATTGGCATTTCTGGAGCCCTGCGCAAAGCCTCCACCAACACCGGGCTGCTGCGGGCCCTCAAGGACATGGCGCCTCAAGGGTTCGATATTGAGATCGCAACCTTGCACGGGATTCCGCTCTATGACGGTGATGCCGAGGAAAAAATCGGCAAACCCCAATTGGTGAAGGATCTGGACGCCCGCATCCGCGCTGCCGATGGAGTCATCTTTGCTACTCCCGAGTATAATTATTCCATTCCCGGCGTCTTGAAAAATGCCACTGACTGGCTGTCGCGTGGGTCGGCGTTCCTGAAATGGAAGCGCGTTGGCATTTTGGGAGCAGGTGGCGGCATCTACCTCGGCACCGGAAGGTCACAATATCATTTCCGCCAGAACCTGCAGGCCCTGCAGGCGATCGTCATGCCCAAACCCGAAATCTTCATCAACCACAACGAAGACAAATTCGACAAGGACGGCAACCTGACCGACGAGGAAACCCGGAAATACCTGGAAAAATGGCTCGAAGCCTTTGTCGAATGGGTGGAAAAGAAACCCTAGAGCCGAGCTCTGCGGCAGCGGCGCGGCCGCAGCCTGTACAGGCCGATATGCGAGCAGAACTCCGAGTGGCAGCAGACAGAATTGCCAGCTCGGATTTCTGGTCGTCCCCGGTAAACCCGTTCGCCAGATCAAAACCTAGGGAGATCCGGCGCTACAGTCCCCTGGGTCCAGGGGACTGTAGTTCTTTAAAAACCTGAGCCCTTCAAAGCACTGAATTCAATTTTAAAACGACAAAAACTTCTTGACAAACACGAAATATTGCCATTCAGAATAGGAAATATTGTGTAAACTATCATGACATCCCTTCCCTCCTTGAAAGGCATGCACGCGTTTGCAGTGGCGGCGCGAACCGGCAGTTTTATTGCAGCGGCACTGGAATTGAACGTATCGCCTTCCGCCGTAAGCCAATTGGTCCGTGGACTTGAAACGCAGATTGGCCGCCGATTGTTCCGGCGCGTCAACCGCGGCATTCTGCTGACCGAAGCCGGTCTCGAAATACTGCCCAGGCTGGAGATGGCATTTGACGAATTGAATGGCGTAGCACGCCACCTCACGGGCGTTCCAGTTCGTCCGCGCATAACAGTTTCGGTGCCAACATCCGTTGCAACGGTCTGGTTGTCCAGCCGGCTGTCGCGCTTCATCCAGGCTGAGGGGCCCACCGAAATCTTCCTGCGTGGCGAGGACAACCCGCTTCCCGAAGACCAGAAAACCGCCGATATCCTGATGTCCTACGGACACACACACGACCGCAGGCATGAAACCGAAGAAATCATTACCGACATTGTGCTTCCGGTCTGCACGCCTGGCCTGCTCAACGCAAAGGCACCCATAGCAACGGCGGCCGACATGCTTTCACTGCCACTAGTTCATACGGAATGGGGACATTCAGCAGCAACATTCCCGTCCTGGCGGGCCTGGTTCGCATTGGCGGGAGTTGCCGCTGGCCACCGGGTGGAGCGCGGCATGCGCACGAATTTTTCAGGAAGTGCGTTGGCACTGGCAGTCGATGGCCAGGGCGTGGCCCTGGCCCAGGGTTTCTATGCGGCCGGTCCGATAGCCGAGGGCCGGTTGGTGTGCCCATTTCCCAAGATGCTGCCGCTCGCCCAACCCTATTGCCTGACCGTATCCCGCCGCAGTGAAAGGCGACCGCTGGTTGGCAAGTTCAAGCAGTGGCTCGCCGCAGAAATCATTTCCAGCGTTGAATTCAGCCGCAGCGCTATATCGTGCTAGGCCGAGAGACCTGTGGCAGCATTGCGGATGGCCCTGATATTTGCAGCATAATCCTGGCCCTTGAACACGGCAGAACCTGCCACCAGCGCATTGGCACCGGCCTTCACCACCAGGGGCGCTGTTTCTGGGGTAATTCCACCATCAACTTCTATGTCGATGGCACGGCCACGCACCATGTCGCGGATTTCTGAAATCTTGGGCAGCATCGCCTTGATAAACGACTGCCCGCCAAAACCCGGGTTCACCGTCATCACCAATATGAGGTCAACCCGGTCCAGCACATGGGCCACGACTGATGCAGGGGTTGCCGGATTGAGGGAAACGCCTGCCTTTTTACCCAGCGCCCGGACGGTCTGCAGCGAACGGTCGAGATGCGGTCCCGCTTCCGCATGGACCGTGATGATATCCGCACCCGCCTTGGCAAACTGCTCAAGGTAGGGATCAGCTGGGGCAATCATCAAATGCACGTCGAACAATTTTTTTGTAACGGGCCGGATGCAGGCCATGACGGGTGCACCAAAGGTGATGTTGGGCACGAAATGCCCGTCCATCACATCGACATGCACCCAGTCTGCACCACCCTCGTCAATGGCGCGGACTTCGTCTCCCAGCCTTGAAAAATCGGCTGCGAGAATGGATGGCGATATGATGAGGGGCCGCACCATGGCTCTAGAGAAGCTTGCCCATGGCAACTGCCGTATCGCCCATGCGGTTGGAGAAGCCCCACTCATTGTCATACCAGGTCAGGATGCGAACGAAGGTGCCTTCGACAACCTTGGTCTGGTCCATGTGGAAGGTGGAGGAATGCGGATCGTGGTTGAAATCGATGGAAACATTGGGATCCAGCGTGTAGCCAAGGATACCCTTGAGGCGGCCTTCGGAAGCGGCCTTGATGGCAGCGTTGATTTCTTCAACTGTTGTGGCCCGCTTGGCCACGAACTTGAAGTCCACCACGGAGACGTTGGGAACAGGCACGCGGATCGACGTACCATCAAGACGGCCCTTCAGTTCTGGAATCACCAGACCGATAGCCTTGGCGGCACCGGTTGAGGTGGGGATCATCGACATGGCGGCAGCGCGGCCCCGGTACAAATCCTTGTGCATGGTATCAAGCGTTGGCTGGTCACCCGTATAGGCATGAATGGTGGTCATGAAGCCATGGTCAATGCCAACGGCTGCATGCAGGACCTGGGCCACCGGTGCGAGACAGTTCGTCGTGCAGGATGCATTGGAAACGACAACGTGATCCTTGGTGAGCTTGTCGTGGTTGACACCATACACCACCGTGAGATCGGCTCCATCGGCAGGGGCCGAGACGAGAACGCGCTTGGCGCCAGCCGCCAGATGCGCCGAGGCCTTGTCCTTCGACGTGAAAATGCCAGTGCATTCCAGGGCGATATCGACGCCCAGATCTTTCCATGGCAGCAGCGTGGGATCCTTGTGGGCGGTGACCTTGAACTTGTCGGTACCGATGTTGATGCTATCGCCATCAACCTTTACTTCGTGCGGAAAGCGGCCGTGTACGCTGTCGTAGCGCAGGAGATGGGCGTTGGTTTCGACGGGGCCCAGGTCATTGATGCCGACCACATCAATATCCTTGCGGCCCGATTCATAGA
>JANMKJ010000497.1:0-16450 GCA_031371945.1 Rhodobiaceae bacterium | reverse complement strand
TTCCTTCTCAGGCTTTGCGCCAATGAAGCCCTTGGCCAAAAGCCCGGCCATGACCGCTGAACCGACTGCCAAACCCAATATGACGACACGCATTTTACTCATTTCGGACCCTTACCTTGCGCACACGGCGCCAATTGATTTCCTGACTTTCGGACGGAATGGTCAAGTTTAGGTTAATGACCATTTGAAAAGTGTTAAAAATTACGCTTGGGCTCCCATCCACCAACTCTGCGGGAACGCCAGGATTGCACCAATCGCGAAGGCGTAACCGTAAGGTACATTGGGCCGCAAGGTTCGGAGCTTGGTTGTCCATTTCACTTCATGGATTTCCCAATCCATTGAAATCATCGACCAAATGCCGACAAGTAGAGCCAAGACTCCCCCTGCCAAAACGGTGAATACCAGAAACGGAATCACCTGTGCGGTGCCAAACCAAAGTCCTGCGGCAGCGAGCAGCTTCGCGTCGCCACCCCCAAATGCACCGAAAGAAAACAGCAGGAAGCCCAGGAAGAAGAATGCAACTCCCACAAGGAGGTGTGTGCCGAACACATCGAACGTCATGCCCGTTGCATAGGCCATTGGAAAGAACAGTATTGCCGTGGACAGCGTCAACCAGTTTGGGATTCGCAGTGACAGGGCATCGCCAGCACCTGCCATAATCATGAGAATGGGGAAAAGTGAAATTGACAGAAAGTGAACCATGGAGCCTCAACCACATTGGCGCCAAATAATTCCCGCGCCAATCTGATCTTCACATGCCTGCCGTAAATACGAGGTTAACCCTGTTTGGCAAATCGTCGAAAAAAAGGCCACCGGACAATTCCCGATGGCCTCGATTCAACAAAGTCCTGTGCCGCGCGGACGCGGCTCAGGCAGCGGTCGTTACGAACCGTTGGTGATGTTGGTACCAATGGCAGAGAACTTGTTCTTGATGATGGTGCCCAATGCAGGCATTGCAGCAACAAGAGCCAAAGCCATGGCTGAAGCGATAAGCGCGTATTCGATAGCGGTTGCGCCGGATTCGTCGTTCACGAAGGATACAAACTTGTTCATTTAATTCTCCAAAATTACTTTTCAGCACCTAGTCCAACTTATCGGAGCCTCATGCACCGTTTCCGTGAACCATGGATGGACATTACCCAGCACACATTAACATCAAGTAAATCTCACAGAACAGCCCAATATTTGTCAGTCGCAGTTCGACATTTGGTTATCAAATACATAGATTAATAAGTAATATTTTATATAATTATGTATATACTGGTAAATATTCGGTTTATATCAGTATTATTTTATTTTATACTGCGTATTTCAGGATGGACTATGATTTTCTTGGACTAGATCAGGCACGGACAACTTCAATCCCTTGATATTTATTCGGCATTTTCTCACCCATTTCCAGGCAAGTATTTGCACTTCACTAAAGTTGTTGTGTCGGTACTGGAATGTTTACATTTCACCTGAGCGCCAGTTTTCGAACTGGCCTGTAGACTTTTGGCATAAACGAAAACAGCGCCGCAGCTATTGTAACATAGCTGGGCGCTGTGAAGATTTGTCAAACTGCCGTGTCGCTTGCCTGAAAATAGGCCTTACACCGACGAAGGCAAATTATGAACCGTTGGTGATCTTCGTGCCGATAAAGCTAAATCGGTTTTTAATGACCGTTCCAAGTGCTGGCATTGACGCTACGAGTGCCAGGGCCATTGCCGAAGCGATGAGTGCGTATTCAATGGCGGTTGCCCCTGCTTCGTCATTCATGAAGTGTCCAAAATGCGTCATGTGTCTCTCCGAGTTCACCTGCGGCAGCTGGCCCTAAATTGCCAATTTCTTCCGCTTTTTCTAATCACAATCGGAAATTAGCAGTCATGTATTAACGCAACTTCAATTCTGGCATGGGCTTTCGCCAGCAAATGCCCATTAACTGCACGTAGTTAAGGATTCCAGTTTCTGAACGCGTCTTTTCATTCGAATTCGTAACAAAAGATTCACCATTCGCGTGCAGATTGACATTCGATTAGCAATTACGACGCTTCACAATTTGAGGAATATAGAAATGAACCTGCTCCGCAACACCTTGGGCGCCCTCTCCCTGGCTCTTGTGTCTTCTACTTCGGCATTTGCGGCACAGGAACTCATTCTGCTGACTGATCAAACGCAGCTTCTCAGCATTTCGGGAAATCCTGGAACTGTCGTCGTGGGCAACCCCAGCATCGCAGATGCCACGGTGCATGGATCAAAGATCTTCGTGCATGGCCGCGGCTATGGGTCAACCAATCTCATTATTCTGGATCAAGATGGAAATCAGATCTCGACATTTGACATTACCGTACAGAGCGGCGGCAACAACACAGTGGCCGTTTACAAGGCCGCCTCGCGCTACTCCTATGTATGTGCACCAAATTGCGAAGCAATCGTCCAGGTTGGCGACGAAAAGACGTGGATGGGTGAAATTGTCCAGTTGAACGAAAAGCGCAATGACTGGGCAACCGGCAATGCCAGCACACCACAAGCTGCTCCTCCTGCCCCTGCCCAGTAGTCCACAGGGTTAACAAATTCTCCAATAATTGCTCAAATTTGAATGAATTCTTTCAGGCAAATGAAATAGGCCATTGATAAAGTTAGAGTTCAAATAGGACGGCGCGGCATCCCGTATGGATGGCCGTTTCAATGTTGGAGATACCCATGCGGTGGTTGTTAGAAAAAATTCGCCCCAAGTTCATCAAGGGCTATCGCAAATCCGAAAGTGGTGCTGCGGCGCTCGAATTCGTGATGGTGGTTTTTCCATTCATCTATGTGTTGGGCTGCATCATTGAAACAGGTGTCATGCTTTTCACTGAATATGTGCTTCAATCGAGCGTCCAGGACGCGGCACGCCAGATCAGGACGGGATCTGCGCAATCCCAGAGCCTTGACGCTGCTGCCTTCAAATCGAAGATTTGTGCCCGCGTCAGCATTCTAGTAAATTGCACGTCGAACGTAACGGTCTATGTTCGTCCAGCGACATCGTTCGCTAGCCTCAAATCTACAATACCGAGCTACTTGAACGTTGGCTTGAAAGCCGATGGAACACCCAATCCCACGTCTTATGATTGCGGCCAGCCTTCGCAGCCTGCTGCGGTCATTGCCACCTATGACTGGACTTTTGCGATGCCGTTCATGAGTTTCCTTGGAAACATCAACGGCAACACAAAACGGCGCCTTGGTGGCATCGCGATTTTCCGTAATGAGCCATACCCTTCCAGCGCCAGCTCTTGTTCGTGATGGCATATTTTGAATTCGAATTGGACAGCATAATGAAAACGACTCATAGGACATACTGGAGGGACAGCCGGGGGGCAGCAGCCATCGAAATGGCCATGATTTTTCCATTCATGATCTTTCTGTATTTTGGCATGGCGGATCTTACCGGGCTCGTTTCATTGAACCGCAAGATTACCTATGCGGCTGATGTGATGGGTGACCTCGTGACCCGCAACAGCGACTCAATTCTGAAATCTGAAATCGCTGATTTCTACAATGCCACGGATCTGATCATGATGCCGACGCCTACGACCAATGTTCGGGTCGAACTCTTTGGCTACCGCAACACGGGCACAATCCTTACGCCGATCATAGCACAGACATGGTCCACCAATAACGGCAAGGGATCTTCCTGCGGAAACGCTCCATCGACAGCCACTATGGCCACGCTCATGACATCAGGAAATGATCTTGTGCTCGCACGGGTTTGCACGACCTACACGCCCTATGTTGCCAACTTTATGGGCCAGAGCATTTTGGGTGCCAGCACGTTCAAGGTAACAAAGATGATTACCCGGCGTCCGCGTGGTTCGCTGAAGCTCACTTGCTATCAAACAACCGTCGCTGCAGGTACGGCCTGCACCTAGGCAGGACCAACGCTACTACGATACAAGAGGAGCCGTCGCGGCTCCTTTTTGGTTTTAGCTGGCAAAATCATGGCCACCACGTTAGACACGGGCGCTATTCGGAGTCCTTCCTTGGAAATTACAGTCTTTTTGGCAGTGATCGCAGCTGCCTTCATGCATGCCAGCTGGAACTTGATCGTCAAGCTCAAGATTGACCGGTTCCTGTCACTGTTCCTGCTGCAAACACTGATGGGTGTGATGGGGTTGGCAATGCTGTTGTTCTTTGCCCTGCCGGCCCAGGCCAGCCTGCCCTACGCATTGGTTTCGGGCCTGCTGCACACGGGCTACAACATCTTTCTCGCCCGCAGCTATCGTCATGGCGACCTGAGCCAAGTCTATCCGATAGCCCGTGGGACGGCTCCACTGTTGACACTGCTTGCGACCTGGCTGGTGGCGGGCGAACACATCAACTTTCTCACGGCGGCGGGCATTGGCATACTGGTTTCGGGAATTTATCTGGTCGCCATGGGTAAATCCAAGTCGCTGCACCTTGACCGCACGACCTTGCTTTTTGCCTTGGGAACATCCGGCTTTATTGCGACATATACGGTTGTTGACGGACTTGGCGGGCGCATTTCAGGGGCGGCCTCCGGATACACGGCAACCGTGTTCATACTCGACGCGGTGTTTCTGGCTATAGCTGGCGTTTATATGCGCGGACCTGGCATATTTCGGGAGGTGGCACCCTATTGGAAAAGCGGGATTGCGGGTGCGTTGCTTTCAGCCGCTGCCTACTGGATCGTGATTTGGGCCATGACGAAGGCGCCGATTGCTGCCGTTGCTGCTTTGCGTGAAACCAGCATTTTATTCGTCATTCTGATGTCTGCGAAATACTTGCAGGAATCCATGACGTGGGCGCGCATTCTGGGGGGCGTGCTGGTTGTGGTAGGTGCGGTGGCCTTGCGCCTATCGTGAAGGCTTGAGAAGATGACTGACGTTCAACGGGCCTTGCCCTTTTGCCACGGCTTTTAAAAAGACGCCTGCAACGGCCCTCACCATTTCCGATTCAGTCTCAAGGTTGCGGTAATAGCCAATATCCTTGCAGGCGTTGTCCAGCGAAAATCTGTAGCCGTCAAAATTGCCGTCTAGCGCCGGTTCCACCATTTTGCGCAGCACGCCGGAATTTCCGGAACCGTTCAACATGGCTTCGTAGAGACTGCGCCAATCTAGTCCTGCATCCTGGGCTGCGGTAAAGACCTCGGCTACCAGGGCAATCATTCCGGTGACGAGGTAATTGGACATGAGCTTGGCAACATGGCCGGATCCCACTGGGCCCATATGGCGTATGGTGGTGGCAAAGCAGGCCAGAAGGGGCCTTATCCTTTCAAAAGTTTGGGTGTCGGCGCCGCAGAGCACACCCAGCTCAGATTTTTCAGCCTGTTCTGGGCCCCCGGTCAAAGGTGCATCGGCAAAGGCCACGCCATGGCTTGCCAACTCCGCTGCCATCTGGCGGGAAGATTGGGGTTCAGAGGTGCCGGTATCAATAACGGCTTGCCCCGCCGCCAAGTAGGGTTTCAGGCCCGCCACCACCTCAGCTACCGCGCGTGAGTTTGACAGGCAGAGGAAAATGATTTGGGAATTCTGCGCTATCGCGCGCAAATCAGCGACTTCACTGGCACCCTGAGATACAAGATCGTCGATGGGCTTTCGGTTGTTGTGGGCTACAATGAATACCTGGTGACCACCCTTGAGGAGCCCTAGCACCATGCCATGCCCCATGAGACCAGCACCTATGAAACCAATTCTCATGCTTGCCTCCCTGCCCACACGTGCTAGTGAATTATCCTATAAATAAGGAGTGACTGACATTATGGCGTTACACAAGAATTTCATCAATGGCGAATGGGTTGACGGCTTCGAGACACGCCCAAACATCAACCCTTCGGACATATCCGATACTGTTGGTGACTATGCCCAGGCTGACAGGAAGCAAGCCGAAACCGCCATCGCGGCCGCAGGTGCTGCAGCTGCAGGATGGGCCACTACTACGCCGCAACAGCGGGCAGACATACTGGAAGCCACGGGCATCGAACTTCTCGCCCGCAAGGAAGAAATTGGCCGCCTGCTGTCGCGCGAAGAGGGAAAACCCTTGGCAAACGGCATTGCCGAGACCATGCGCGCCGCACAGATTTTCAAATTCTTTGCCCAGGAAGCCTTGCGTATTGAAGGCGTCATGGTGGCTTCCGTGCGCCCGGGTGTTGATGTAGCAATTACGCGCGAACCCCTGGGCGTGATAGGCCTGATTTGCCCGTGGAACTTCCCGATTGCGATTCCGGCATGGAAAATGGCCCCTGCTTTGGCATTCGGCAATGCCGTGGTGTTCAAACCTGCTGACCTGGTGCCGGGCTCTGCATGGGCCCTTGTTGAAATTCTGTCGCGGGCCGGGCTTCCCAAAGGTGTGCTCAACCTGGTGATGGGGCGGGGCTCGATTGTGGGGCAAACCATGCTGGAATCCCGTGGCGTCAATGCGATATCATTTACCGGATCCGTTGAGACGGGTGCCAAGGTTGCTGCGGCATGCTCACTCCGCGGCGCCAAATACCAACTTGAAATGGGCGGCAAGAATCCGATGGTGGTTTTGGATGACGCCAACATCGATGCGGCCGTCGCTGCGTCCATTGATGGCGCGTTCTACCAAACTGGCCAGCGCTGCACGGCGTCCTCCCGTCTGGTTGTACAAAGCAAGATTCATGATGCCTTTGTTGACAAAATGGTTACTGCCATGAAAGCCCTCAAGGTTGACCATGCATTGAAAGAAGGAACGCAGGTTGGGCCTGTCATTGACGAAAGCCAAATGGCGCAGGATGAAAAGTACATCGGCATCGCCCGTGATGAAGGTGGCGAACTTGCCTGGGGCGGCGAACGGTTGAACCGTGACACCAAGGGATTCTATCTCTCGCCTGCCCTGTTTGTGAATACCAAAAACAGCATGCGTATCAACCAGGAAGAAGTGTTTGGGCCGGTTGCTTCGGTAGTCAAGGTTGATAGCTATGATGAGGCCCTGAGCGTTGCCAATGACACACCGTTTGGCCTGTCGTCTGGCATCTTCACGACGTCACTGAAGTATGCGACGGATTTCCGCAAGAAGTCGGCGGCCGGCATGGTGATGGTCAACCTGCCGACGGCAGGCGTGGACTATCACGTGCCATTCGGCGGCCGCAAGGGTTCAAGCTATGGGGCGCGCGAGCAGGGTCGTCATGCGGCGGAATTCTACACGGCAATCAAGACGGCTTACACACTCGCAGGGTAAGTTCCCCGACGTTGGCGATGGCGGCGGTCAAGCTGTCGCCAACCGCCAAAGGCCCGACACCCGCAGGAGTGCCGGTAAAGATAATATCTCCGGCGTGTAGTTCAAACAGGGTCGAAAGTTCAGCGATGATTTCGGGTACGCTCCAGATCATTTCAGAAATATTTGAATGCTGCTTTTTTACGCCGTTGAGGTTCAACGTTATTGCAGCATCCGCCAGAATTCCGGATTCCGATTTCGGTACAATTTCGCCGATGGGAGCCGAATGATCAAAGGATTTTGCCACCTCCCAGGGCCGTGCCAGTTTTTTGGCTTCTGCCTGTAGATCACGCCGCGTCATATCAATGCCAACCGCATAACCATAAATGTGGTGAGATGCATCGGCTACAGAAATGTTCCTACCGCCGGACTGCAGAGCCACCACCAATTCCACTTCATAGTGAACGTTGGCGCTTTGGCTGGGATAGGGAAATTCGCCATTCAGAAGAATGGCATCGGCAGGCTTTTGAAAGAAGAAGGGGGGTTCGCGCCCCGGAGTTCCCCCCATTTCTGCCACGTGGTCATTATAGTTGCGACCGACACAATAAATGCGGCGCACGGGAAACCTGAGATTTGTGGCCTTGACCGGCACACTCACCTGCTGTGGCGATGCGATGACATAGCTCACAGTAATTCAATGTCGCGGTAGCGGAACAAAGCCCGAGTTGCTTCGGCGGTGCCGTTAAGGTCAATGGCGCGGCAGGCATCTTCAATCACAACGGTATCAAAACCCAGTCCCTTTGAATCTTCAGCGGAATAGCGTACGCAATAGTCAAACGCCAGGCCCACCAGAAATACCCTTTGAAATCCGCGTTCCCGCAGGTAGCCACCGAGGCCGGTTGGCGTGGTGTGGTCATTCTCAAAAAATGCAGAATAGGAATCGACTTCGCGGCGAAAGCCTTTGCGCACAATGAGTTCGGTTTGCGGAATATCGAGATCGCGATGGAACATCGAACCATGTTTTCCCTGAATGCAATGGTCAGGCCACAGGGTTTGCGGGCCATAGGGCATTTCGATTTGCGAGAAGGGCTCCATGCCCCTGTGGGTTGAGGCGAAAGAAGAATGCCCGGCGGGATGCCAGTCCTGAGTAAGGACAACATGCTTGAAGTTCTTGGCAAAATCATTGATCAGGGGAACCACTTCGTCGCCACCAGGTACTGCCAAGTTACCACCGGCGCAAAAGTCATTTTGCACATCAACGACGAGAAGCACTTCATTTTCTGCGGTCTGCATTTTTCACTCACTCGGCTAAGGACGCGGCACACCCCTTGAAGGCGGGGAAACGGTCAACAATGACATAGATCGGCATGGGGCGCATGACATGGGCAAGCTTTCCCTTTTCCTCAAACACTGAGCGGAAGGTGCCACCCTTTAGTTTTTCGATAATAGAGGGTGCAATTCCACCAGCGAGGTATACACCCCCCCGGGCCTGCATGACCATTGCTGCATCGCCTGAAATGCGCGCCAGCCAGATGATGAACTGGTCGAGCGTTTTGATGGCATCCTGGTCGGTGCCCGCAAGGGCTGCCTGGATGACAGCTTCCGGGCTGGCAAGCTTACCTTGAGGTGCGAGCGTCTTGTACATGAGAAACAAGCCACCACCACTTACTGCCTCTTCCGAGGTGAACATTTGGCCAGGTGCACGCATGCCTTCACGCCAGTCAAACTCTTCCTGGGTTTCAATGGGAAGGGTTATATGCCCGGGTTCACAGGGCAGCACCATCCATCCGCCCTGCCTGAGGGGTGCAAGGGTTGCCATGCCAAGGCCGGTGCCAGGTCCGAGGACTATTTTTACCATTGGACTGGCTGCCGCCTGTCCACCTATTTGCACGATGTCATCACCTTGCAGATGAGGGAGTGCAAGCGCCAGCGCCTCGTAGTCATTGAGCAGGCGGAGCCGTTTGGCATTTGCCGCAACCCGAAGGCTTTCGATGGAGAAGGACCAGTCCCGATTGGTAAGAGTGATACTCTCTCCATCAACCGGGGCTGCCACCGCAATGGCGGCCGCGGCCAAGGATCCGATGCCACGATTCTTCAAATATTGCTGAACTGCGGCTTCAAGTGAGTCAAAATCGTCGTTTCTCAGCGCTTCCATGTATTGGACAGCCATCGAACCCTGCTCAACCAATCCAAAGCGGGAATTTGTGCCGCCAATATCGCCTACAAGTGAAAGTTCGTTCATGCTTACCCCTGATTTTTACTGCCACGGCCAGCGTAATAGGGCAAGTCATCTGTTGATCTGGCGGTTCTTGCAAACTTGCGCTAGGAAGCCTTGAATATTAACCACTTGGATGTTTCGTGACCGATCAAATTGCCTCCGAGGTTTCGCGCCGGCGTACCTTTGCCATTATTTCCCATCCGGATGCGGGCAAGACCACGCTCACGGAAAAGCTGTTGCTGTTTGGCGGCGCCATCCAGCTTGCGGGCCAGGTGCGCGCCAAGGGAGACAGGCGGCGCACGCGGTCCGACTGGATGTCGATCGAGCGGGCGCGTGGCATTTCCGTGGTGACGTCAGTCATGACGTTTGAATACAACAATTGCGTTTTCAACCTCCTCGACACGCCGGGGCACGAGGATTTCTCCGAAGATACTTATCGCACGCTCACGGCGGTGGACGCTGCTGTCATGGTCATTGATGGTGCCAAGGGTATTGAAGCGCGCACCCGCAAGCTTTTTGAAATCTGTCGATTGCGCGACATTCCAATCATCACCTTCATCAACAAGATGGACAGGGAAACCCGCGAGCCTCTCGACATTCTCGACGAAATCGAAAAGGGCCTGGCGCTTACCGTGGCCCCCATGGTTTGGCCGATCGGCCTTGGCCGGGCCTTTGTTGGCACCTATGATTTGACGACACCCCGCGTTCGCAGGCTCGATGAAGACCCTGCCGGGCAAACTGTGTCCGGACCCGATGACCCACTGCTGGCCACGCTTCTCACACCACCACAGTTGGCAACCTGGCGCGATGAAATGGAATTGGTGCGCGACCTGTGCCACAGCTTTGACCGGGATTCCTTCCTCGAAGGTCATCTTTCACCCGTACTGTTTGGCTCGGCCTTGCGGAATTTCGGTGTGCGCGACCTGCTGGACACGCTGATTGCCCACGCACCGCCGCCGCGTGACCAGCAGTCGCGCCAGCGGGTGGTTCATGCCATTGAGCCAAAAATGACCGGCATCGTGTTCAAAATTCAAGCCAACATGGACCCAAACCACCGGGACCGCATTGCATTCATGCGGCTGGCCTCGGGCAAGCTCACCCGTGGGATGCGGGTAAAAATTGTTCGCACGGGAAAATCACTGGCGCTCAATGCGCCGCAATTTTTCTTCGCGCAGGACCGGTCGCTGGCCGAGGAGGCATTCGCGGGGGATGTGGTGGGCATTCCCAATCATGGCGTGCTGCGCATCGGTGATACGCTGACCGAAGGCGAGGACATTGTCTTTACCGGGGTGCCCAGCTTTGCTCCGGAAATATTGCGCCGGGTGAAATTGGGCGACCCGATGAAGGCCAAGAAACTGCGCAGCGCCCTAGAAGAACTTGCCGAGGAAGGTGTCGTCCAGTTGTTCATACCGATTGACGGTTCGGCAGCAGTGGTTGGAGTAGTGGGGGCCCTGCAGCTTGATGTGCTGGCCGACCGATTGGCCAACGAGTATGGTGTGCCGGTTGATTTTGAAGTGACCCGCAATGAAGTGATGCGCTGGATTACCTGTGACGATGAGAAAAAGCTGGATGACTTTGTGGCCGCCAACCGATTTTCCATTGCCAATGACCTCGATGGATCGCCTGTGTTGATGGCGCAGTCGGCGTTCAGCCTCAACTACGTGCTCGAGCGCGCGCCGGAGATCAAGGCCATGGAAATCAAGGAAATGCACAAGGCCACGTGAGGAAACGCTTATCATGCTGCCAAATGACCTCGATAGCTTGCGGATATTTGCAGTCCTCTTCATCTTTGCCATGTGGGCGCTCTATACCCCGATATTGAACACGCTTGGACATGGCACCCTGAACGCCCAGTTACATGTGGTCAGGCTGCGCTGGATGCGCATGCTGGTGCAAACGGGTCGCGATCACCGCACGTTTGATGCGGTGATCCTCGGGCATATTTCGAATTCGATGGCGTTTTTCGGATCGGCGACCTTGCTGGTACTGGCGGGACTATTGGGCACGTTGGCCAATATCAGCCATCTCTATGCTTCGGTCCTTGAGGTCAAGTTCGTTCCGGTCATCAGCCTTGAGCTGTTCACCGTCTATTTCGCGACACTTACCTTGATCATGGCGATTTGCTTTTTTTCATTCACCTACGCCTTGCGGAAACTGTCCTATACGCTGGCACTTGTTGGTGGCATCAGCGAAGCACCGGGGCATGACGCCAGTTCGCAAATCATGGTAGCACAAACGGCAACGGTGATGACCGAGGCCGTAAAAAGCCTGAATAACGGCATTCGCGGCTATTATTTTGCGGTTGGTGCACTGTTCCTTTTTGCCGGCCCCTATTACAGCATTCTGATGACCACGGTGATGAGTGGCATACTGCTCTATCGCCAAGGGTTTTCCACCACGGCACTGGCCATTGAACGCTATGTTGATGCAATGTCGAAAATTCAGAAGTGATGTTATTTCAACTTTGAAGCTTCGCTTGCAAGGCCTTCTATGCCCGGCCAATCGCCCGATTCGATGAGTTTTTTCGGAACCATCCAGGAGCCGCCCACCGTTATGACGTTGGCGAGCTTCAAGTACTTTGGCGCGGACTCCAGCGTGATGCCACCGGTGGGGCAGAACTGGATTTGCGGAATGGGCGAACCCAGCGACGAAATATACGCAGCACCGCCGGCTGGCTCAGCTGGAAAGAATTTCTGGAACCGGTAACCCAGCTCCAAAAGATTCATGCATTCCGAAGCCGTGACGCCGCCGGGCAGGAGCGGCATGGCAATGTCCCTGGCGGCCTTGAGAATGTTCGGAGATGACCCCGGCGATACGGCGAAAGCGCAACCCAACTTGTCCATCTCCGCCATTTGCTGGGGGGTAAGCACAGTGCCAACGCCGACTATGGCACCCTCTACCTCGGCCATGATAGCGCGGATTGCATCAATCGCTGCAGTCGTGCGCAGGGTAATTTCAAGAACCGGCAGGCCGCCGTTCACGAGGGCCCGGGCCAGCGGAACTGCGTCAGCCACCCGCTCAATCACCATGACAGGGACGACAGGTGCTGCGGACAGGATGGCTTCCACGCCGATTTGCAAATCTCTGGTCATGTCATGCAACCTCAAAAATTGATGCGCCCTGATCGGCACGGCCTGCCAGATGGCGGAAGGCGGTGAAAAGTTCGCGCCCTGTGCCCTGCTCGTTTTTGGACAGGTCGGCAGTGGCGGGAACACGATCGGCAAATTCCCCGATATCCACCAGGATTTCAAGGCGGCCGGCAGTTGCGTCAATGCGGATGACATCGCCGTCACGGATCTTTGCAATCGCGCCGCAATCGGCAGCCTCCGGTGTGACATGGATAGCAGCGGGAACCTTGCCGGAAGCGCCGGACATGCGGCCGTCTGTCACCAGCCCCACACGAAAGCCCTTGTCCTGCAATACACTCAAAGGCGGCGTCATGCGGTGAAGCTCCGGCATGCCATTGGCCTTGGGACCCTGGAAGCGGACCACGGCAACCACATCCCGGTGCAATTCACCTGATTTGAAAGCGGCGTGCAGTTCTTCCTGCGAATGGAATACGCGGGCCGGCGCCTCGATGACGTGACGGTTCTCGGGGATTGACGACGTCTTGATAACTGCATGGCCAAGAGGGCCTTCGAGAACATTGAGGCCGCCCGTGGCCTGAAACGGATTTTCACAGCCGCGCAGCACCGTGTCGTCGTGGGAACTGCTGGCTGCTTCACGCCAGTCAAGGCCGCCATCGCCATTCAGCGTGGGCTCAACCAGATAACTGCTCAATCCCTTGCCCATGATGGTGGTAACGTCTTCATGCAAAAGACCCTGTTTGAGGAGTTCACGGATCAGCAGTCCCATGCCTCCAGCGGCATGGAAATGGTTCACGTCTGCCTTTCCATTGGGATAGATGCGGGCCATCAGCGGCACCACATGGGACAGTTCGGCCAGGTCCTTCCACGTCAGGATAATTCCGGCAGCGGCGGCCATGGCAATGAGATGCATGGTGTGATTGGTGGAGCCACCGGTTGCCAGCAGGCCCACCACGCCGTTTACGACGGCCTTTTCATCGTAGATGCGGCCAATGGGGGTGTAATCATTGCCAAGAGCGGTAATCGCCAGCGCCCGCTGGGCCGACGCCTTGGTAATCGCATCGCGAAGGGTGGTGCCGGGGTTCACAAAAGTGGTGCCGGGCAAATGCAGCCCCATGATTTCCATCAGCATCTGGTTGGAATTGGCCGTGCCATAGAACGTGCAGGTGCCAGGACCATGGTAGGATTGGGCTTCGGCCTCAAGCAGGGCGGCGCGGCTGACCTTGCCCTCGGCATAGAGCTGGCGGATCTTGCCCTTCTCGTCGTTGGGGAGGCCCGACGTCATCGGGCCAGCTGGAATGAACACCGCCGGCAGGTGGCCAAACGACAGGGCCCCGATGATGAGGCCGGGAACGATCTTGTCACACACACCGAGGTAAACGGCGGCATCAAACATCTGGTGGGACAGGGCTACGGCGGTTGAAAGGGCTATGACATCGCGCGAGAAGAGCGAGAGCTCCATGCCGGTTTCACCTTGCGTGACACCATCACACATGGCGGGAACTCCGCCTGCAACTTGAGCCGTGCCACCGCTGGCCCGGGCGGCATCACGAATGAGGTTCGGGTAGTATTCGAAGGGCTGGTGGGCGGAGAGCATGTCGTTATAGGACGTGACAATGCCAAGGTTTGGACCCGAGCCATTGCGCAAGCTATCCTTGTCGTGCGGTCCGCAGGCAGCAAAGCCGTGGGCAATGTTGGCACAGCCCAGGGCCTTGCGCTTGGGTTGGGTGCTGAGGGCCGCATCAATACGGGCGAGATAGCGGGTGCGCGACGGCGCGCTTCGCTCGATGATTTTTTCGGTGACCGCGGAAACGATGGCATGGACAGACATGGACTTAAACTCCGTCAGGGACACCAGTAAAGTGTCGTAGGCTTTGATGATCTCAATATGGCGCGCACCGGCATGGCTTCTGTGGGGCCAGGTTCAAGGGCTGCGTTAAGTACGCTACGTTTTTCCTGGCCCTCGATGTGAAGGCACAGGAGGCTGGCCTCAAGCAGCGCTGGAAGCGTGAAAGTCAATCGGGGTTCGCCGGAAGCCGGTGCTGAAATCGGAATGATGCGGTCTTGGTTTTTGGGATCAATGGCCTGGGCCAGCGTGTCACCGCCCGGAAAGAATGAGGCGGTATGGCCATCGCTTCCCATGCCAAGAATGACGACGTCCAGCGGTGCGATATCTTCAGCTTCTGGGTTTTCAAACAATGGCACAAACTCTGCGCCTGCGGCGCGATTCTGGATGAGGTTTTCGCGAACGAGCCTGGCATTTGACCGCGCGCTGGATTCCGGCACCTGGCGTTCATCAACCAGGGTTATGGCAATCTTGCGCCAGGGAATGTCGATGCGCGAGAGGGTTTCGAAGAAAAGCCTGGGCGTGGTGCCGCCCGACACTGCGAGGCAGGCCTTCCCCTTAGTCATGACGTGGTGGGCGAGTGCTCCTGCCACATCGGTTGCCAGGGCGGACGCGAGGCTGCCGCGGCTTTCAAACAATCGCTCTTTGGCGATCATTCAGAATCGCCTTCGTGCCAGGTGCGACCATCCCGCTCGATGAGGGCGATGGCGGCCGTCGGCCCCCATGTGCCAGAGGTGTAGGACTTGGGAAGTTCGATGGCGTCTTTCCAATAATTGAGAATGGGATCAATCCATTTCCAGGCAGCGGTCACTTCATCACGCCGCATGAACAGAGTTTGGCTGCCGCGGACCACGTCCATCAGCAGGCGTTCATAGGAATCGGGTTGGCGTACGCCGAAGGTGTCGGAAAATGTCATGTCGAGGGGAACCTGGCGCAGGCGCATGCCGCCAGGGCCCGGATCCTTGATCATCAGCATGAGCTTTACGCCCTCGTCGGGCTGAAGCCGGATGACGAGCCGATTGGAAGCAATGGGGCCAGCGGCGGTCCCAAACACAGAATAGGGTACTGGCTTGAATTCGACGACGATTTCAGACAGGCGCGACGGAAGACGCTTGCCCGAGCGCAGGTAAAACGGCACGCCATTCCAGCGCCAGCTGCCAATTTCAGCCTTGAGGGCCACGTAGGTTTCGGTTTTCGACGTGTCGGAACCCAATTCCTCAAGGTATCCGGAAACCGCACCGCCGGCCGATGCTCCGGCCCGGTATTGGCCACGCACGATGTTGCTGGCCAGGGTTTCTTCAGTGAGGGCTTTCAGCGACTGCAATACTTTCAATTTTTCATCGCGCACGGAATCGGCATCAATGGACGTTGGCGGTTCCATGGCCACAAGGCAGAGGAGTTGCAGCATGTGGTTTTGCACCATGTCGCGCAAGGCACCGGCGGTATCGTAATAACCGGCGCGACCCTCCACCCCCAAAGTTTCTGCCACGGTGATTTGCACATTGTCAATGTGCGAGGCGTTCCAGATGGGTTCGAACAGGGCGTTGGCAAAGCGCAGCGCCATGAGGTTTTGCACGGTTTCCTTGCCGAGGTAATGGTCGATACGGTAGATCGCGGGTTCGGGAAAAATGCGGCCGATCTGCTCATTGAGGGCCTTGGCGGAAGCGCCATCCTTGCCGAGCGGCTTTTCGACAACGACGCGGGAGTTTGGCGTGACCAGCTTATGGGATCCCAAGCGGTCACAGATGGGACCAAAGAGATCGGGGCCGACGGCGAGATAGAACACACGGATGCGTTCTGCGAAGGGCTTCAGGACTTTTTCGAGTTCAACCCAACCGGATTCCTGGCTGGCTTCTGCGGCCACATAGGACAAGCGATCGAGAAACCGCTTGCACATGTCGGCTTGGCGAAACTCCGCCGCAACATGGGCTTCGATGGCTGCAAGGGCGAAGGCCTTGAAGGCCTCATTGCTCATGGGTCGGCGCGAGGTACCAATGATGCGGGCCTCTGGTGGAATCTGGCCCTGCAAATCCCGGTAGAACAGGGCCGGCAGCAACTTGCGTTGGGACAGGTCTCCGGTGGCGCCGAACACAACGAGGTCAAAAACATCAACGGGAATCGTTCTCGGGGTCATGTTTTGTCACACAG
>JANMKJ010000483.1:0-1756 GCA_031371945.1 Rhodobiaceae bacterium | reverse complement strand
GGGCGCATACTGGGTTGCCCAGAGGTGGCGATACATGAAGGCAGCGCGCTTGCCGATGGGTGAATCCGGGTGGTTGAACGGTAACGCGTTGGCCCCGGGCACCAGCTTGTAGCCGACGGGATCACCGAAGGCGTTCCTGACACCGGGATTGGTCACCCGCCAGTAACGGGCGCTGGCCAAGTCCATGTTGCGCTGGGCTGCAAGTTCGGTAGTGAGTTGGCGTTCATCGATCTTTACGGCGTTGCCGTGAGGATTATCGGCATCCATGGGGGCGCTGGCAAAATTCACCTCGGAAATTGCATTGCCCGGACCATCCACAGCCATGTCAAAGCGATATGAAAAGACGTGCTGGTGGACGTGCGCGTCAACGCCGCGTGAAACCCGGGCGCCAAACTGGGTTGGCTCATCAGGGTTGGCGCCAGAGCCCGCGGGAATGCCCGTCGCCTTGACCTCAACCCCAATGGTACCATCCTGGTAGAAATACCAGAAAAAGCCATAGACATAGTTGCCGATGGTGGAAATGCTAGACACCACGAGACGGCGGGACCGCTTCACCGTGACCCTACCGTTGAGGGAGTTGGTGAACTTCCACAGGATGCCGAAATCTTCCTCGTGCATGCAGATGGCATTGCCGATTTTTTTTGGGTTGCCGTGCCAGTCGTGGAACCAGGCATCAAAATAGTGGATGTGGCCAAGGCAATCGCAGCCGAGGGTGAGGGAATCGAGGAGTTGGCCCACCCCATACTCACCGGTGTCAAAGGCATTGCGGCGGTAGGCTCCACCGCGCGGATCGCCATAGGGGACAACCATTTCGGCCATCGAGGCACGGTGCATGATGGGACGGAGACGGCCTTGGTCCTCGTAGCCGATCATATGCAGGATGAGCCCATCGCGCACATGGAAGCCCACACGAAACTGCCATTTCTGCCACTTCACCAGATTGCCTTCGACGGTGAAGCTTGGACCGTCAGGCTGGGTGATGACCAGTGGCTTCAAATCTTTGCGGGTTTCGCCTTCGCCGATAGCCGTACTTTCAGGGGGTATGGGCACAACGCCAAAATCATCGACGCGGAGAACAACGCGGCGGCGAAGATCAACGACCGGATGCAGGTTGGCAATGGGGCGGGCATAAGGATTATCGCCGCCATCATTGCCGAGGAAGCAATGGCAATAGGCGATGCGCTCACCCGTCTCTCCGGGAATACCAAAATTTCCGGCGGACCAGGATTCGATGAGAACGTTGGAAAGGTCGGTAATGCCACGCAGCTTGAGAGCGGCCACAACGCGGGGGTCGGCCTTGGCAATTTCACCGCCGAGGACGAATTCGTCGGTCACGATGCGGGCTTGCGCGCCGAAAACATGATGCCAGCCTTCGAGGAGTCCGGTTTGCAGGTTTGCAACACCGTCCCAGGTTTGGCCGGAGGCAGGATCATAGCAGCAAACGAAAGCCCTGCGCGGCGGTGAACCACTGGCGAGAGCGGCCTTCTCCGGTTCGTGAAGGGCAATGGTTTCAAACCAGGCCCGATCGCTCAGGCCGCCGGATGCGCGGATCATGTCCCGGGCGGTGGCAATTTCGGTTTCATTCAATGGATCAAGCGGATGCTGCATTACCTAATTCCTGGAAGGCCGGTGAGTTGACGCTTCGGGTGCGATCATCATTCCTTCATGGGCTCAGCACGGGCACCCCTTTGCCAGGCCTTGAGGCAGATGTATTCCATCACGAGTCCAGCGGCAGCACCGGAGGTGATTTCGGCGT
>JANMKJ010000418.1:0-1673 GCA_031371945.1 Rhodobiaceae bacterium | reverse complement strand
GACTTTTGAAATTGGAGGCGGATTTCTCGCCGGACCACCTTTGAAATTGAAAGCTGTTGACCGCGTATCCCTCACATTGCGGCAAGGCCAGACCATTGGCATCGTGGGTGAGTCCGGTTCGGGAAAGTCCACCCTTGCCAGGGCCCTGCTGCGATTGCTACCGAGCGAGGGTGCCATCACCTTTGAAGGGCGAGATATTGCAAAGCTCAACCGGGAAGAAATGCGCCCGCTGCGCAAGCAAATCCAGGTCGTCCTGCAGGACCCGTTCGGCTCACTGTCACCGCGCATGACCGCCGGGCAAATTGTAACTGAAGGGTTGCTGGTGCATGAGCCGGAGATAACCTCGCGTGCCCGTGATGCCCGCGCCGTCCAGGCCCTTCAGGAAGTGCAACTCGACCCCGCCTTGCGCAATCGCTACCCCCACGAATTTTCCGGGGGCCAGCGCCAGCGCATTGCAATCGCGCGCGCCATAATACTGAAGCCCCGGCTCGTGGTTCTGGACGAGCCTACTTCGGCCCTTGACCGCCAGGTGCAAAAGCAGATCGTCGATCTCCTGCGAAACCTGCAGGAGTCCAACAATTTATCATACCTGTTTATCAGCCACGACCTTGCCGTGGTGCGCGCCATGGCCGACCATATAATTGTCATGAAGGATGGCCGCGTAGTGGAGCAGGGCACTCCGGATGAAGTTCTGGAAAACCCGCGCGAGGATTACACCCGCAAGCTTATGGCCGCGGCTTTCGCCTAAATATCAAAGGCCTCGATGTTGGCAAATGCACCGCGCAAGGCTTTCGACCATTCCGAAGACAGCATCTTGAAATAGGGATCGTCAAGGCCGATTCGCTTGGTGTGTTCCAGCTTCAGGGTACCTGTCTCATAGGTGAGCATGTCGATGGGAAGCCCAACGCTCAGGTTGGACCGCACGGTGGAATCAAACGACAGCAGAACCAGTTTCGCCGCGTCCCCCAGTTTCATTGTGGTCTGCGCCACCCGGTCAAGAATGGGCTTTCCATATTTGTGCTCGCCGATCTGGAAGAATGGCGTATCAGTGGTGGCCTCAATGAAATTGCCGCCAGCATAGATCTGGAACAACCTCGGCCGTTCCTTGCCAATTTGTCCTGCAAAAATATAGCTTGTGGAAAAGGCATCACTCGTCGGCGACAGCGCCTCGCCGTCGATCTTCTTGACCTCGCGAATGGCGCGCCCGACGATGCGGGCTGCCTGAAACATGGTCTTGGCCTCGTATAAATTGTCAGCCGCAGCCTTGCCTTTCAGCCGCGTACCCTCGCTCAGCAAGCTTACCACGGCCTGGGTGGCCGCCAAATTGCCAGCCGTCAGCAACACGAAAAGGCACTCGCCGGATTTCTGCCAGGTGTGCAGCTTCTTGAACTTGCCTACATTGTCCACACCCGCATTTGTACGGGTGTCGGCGGCCATCACCAGGCCTTCATCCAGCAGCATTCCTACGCAATAGGTCATCCAGAAAACCCCAAATCGATTCGCCCACCGCTATTGTTGCGCAATCTCGACATTAACTTCCACTCTCATTTTCTCCGTATTGCCACCCTTGCGGCTACCGCGGATGGGGGTAATGCCATTGGCATCTATGCCACCGGCCACGCGAACGTAGTGGTCCGTGGGGCAGCGGCGGTTTGCCGGGTCAAATCCAACCC
>JANMKJ010000409.1:0-4599 GCA_031371945.1 Rhodobiaceae bacterium | reverse complement strand
GTTGAAATGGCGATGACGCCAAAGGCGGCAGCGGTAAATCGAATCATCTGATGTTTCCTTGGTCGGTAAGCGGTAGAACTTGGGGCTTAATGTAGCCTCCTGAACATGAACGGTATTTGAACGTTACTTGAGCTCAATCTCGATAAACGCATACTCCGTGTCGTTGGCGTTGATCACATCATGCTCCACGCCTTCCTGCCGGAAATAGGGAACGCCTTTTTTCATTTCTGCAAAGCTCGTGCCGGTAGCCGTCTCAAGCTTCACCTTGCCATCCATGAGCGGGACGACCACGTAATCATGTCCATGCCGGTGCCAACCCGTGTTGGCGCCCGGGGCAAAACGAAATTCCGTAACGACAACCCTGTCGTTGTCAACGTGGACAATGGCTTTTGCCGTTCCGGTCATGACTGATCCTATGCTGTTGAAATTTTAAACCGCGCGCCGCAGCACAGTTACAATCATTTCTGACCGCTTGGCAAAGCCAATTGATTCATAAAGCCGAATGGCCTGGGTGTTGCCGGCATAGGCATGCAGGAATGGCACGTCGCCCCGGTCCATGATGCGGCGTGCCACCGATTGTGAGAGCAGCCTGCCATAGCTCTTCCCGCGAAAATCCGGATGGGTGCACACGCCACTGACTTCCGTATAGCCCGGCAGTTTCATCCGTTCGCCCGCCATGGCCACAAGCTGCCCCTTGTGCTTGATCCCGACAAAGCCACCTAGCACATGGGTTCGCGGCAGGAACGGTCCAGGTTTTGTAAGTGCGGCCAGGGCCCGCATGGCCGGTGCATCGGTTTCTTCAAGCTCCACCATATCGCCTGCTGGATGTGTCACGTCGATTTTCCCAGCCACCAACTGCACTGCAGCCGAAGTGGCCTCGGCGATGGTACCCGGGGGCAGGGGGGTGCCTTCTGCCTGCAGCAGGATGGTAACGGCATCGGCAGAAATGAGCCCGGCAAGTTCGCCCAAAGCTGCATCACTATCATCTGCGGCTGCCGCGAAAAGCGCAATATCGGGCGCATAGCGAACCGCAAGCTTGCCCCCTTGCGCATACCGAGCGTGGGATTCCTGCAGGGACTGCCAGATCGGCCGGTCAAGAACGTGGGGCAACGTTTTCATCTATTCGTCCATAGTTTTCATGAGCTTGGCAGGTATCTAGCATTTTTCGCAAGTATGTTATACTATAACATCATGACTTTTCTGGATCCCCACCATGACCACAGCCACTGCACCTCGGACCTGATCGCCCGGGCTGAGCGCACCTGTGAACGGCGCGGCAGCAAGCTTACCGGCCAGCGCCGCGATATTCTCTCCTGCGTGGCGCAAGGTCACGCAGCCGTTGGCGCCTACGACATTATTGAGCGCATGGCCTTGAAGGGCAATCGGCCGGCACCGATTACAGTCTACCGTGCGCTGGACTTCCTGCTCGCCCATGGCCTCGTGCACAAGATCGAAAGCCGCAATGCCTTCATTGCCTGCTCCCATTCCCATGAGGGCCAACCGGCGGCGCTGCTGATCTGCGAGGATTGCGGCGTTGTCGCAGAACTTGATGCGCCCGAAATCTTTGAGCGTATCAACGCCCGCGCCATGGCCCAAAAATTCGCTCCCCATCACACCCTCATTGAAATGTCGGGAACATGCAGCACATGCGCGGGCGATCACTGACATGCTGAAAGCCAATAACGCGCTGCTCAGTGCGCGCGACGTCACCCTGAATGTGAATGGTCGCCTGATTCTCGACCACGTGAACCTTGATGTGCGGCGTGGTGAAATCGTTACCGTGATTGGCCCCAACGGCGCTGGCAAATCAACCCTCGTGCGCGTCATGCTGGGTTTGCGTCCGCTGACATCTGGTCGCATTGAGCGCCCACCGAACGTGAGCGTGGGTTACGTGCCGCAAAGTTTTCCGCAAAGTGCGAACGTGCCAATGAACGTGGAACGTCTCCTGTCGCTCACCCTGCGTCCCGCACCAGCCGATATTGACCGGGTGCTGGAGGAAACCGGCATAGCCCATTTGAAAAAGGCAAGGGTAGCATCGCTATCGGGCGGTGAGCTGCAACGCGCCCTTCTGGCCCGCGCCCTGTTGCGCAAGCCGGATCTGCTGGTACTGGATGAGCCGGTGCAGGCCGTGGATTTTTTTGGCGAAATGAAACTTTACGAATTGATTTCCAGCATTCGCAAAAACCATGGCTGCGGCATTCTCATGGTCAGCCACGACCTGCACATGGTCATGGCCGAGAGTGATCATGTCGTCTGCCTCAATGGCCACGTCTGCTGTGAGGGCGGGCCGGAAAAGGTGCAGCAGGACCCGGAATTCGCCAAGCTCTTCGGCCCATCAGCCGCCCGCATGATCGCTGCCTATGCCCATCACCATGACCACGACCATGAACCCCATGACCATCACCACCATGCTCATGACCATAAGCATTGAAATGACGGGCAGGAGCGCATGAACTCCATCCTCACTGAACCCTTCTTCCAGCGGGCCCTTCTGGCGGGGCTTGCCGTGGCCCTGGTATCCGGGCCCGTGGGCTGTTTCATCGTGTGGCGGCGCATGGCCTATTTCGGTGAATCATTGGCTCATTCCGGCCTGCTGGGGGTGGGACTTGGCCTGCTGCTGAATTTCAACATAACGCTGGGCGCAATCGCCACCGCGACAGTGCTCGCGGTGCTGCTTCTCGCACTTCGCCGCCAGAAGGGGCTGGCAACCGACACATTGCTTGGGGTTCTCTCCCACACCGCGCTGGCACTTGGTCTCATCGTGGTGGGGTTGGCCACTGGCGCTGCGTCCGACCACATGGATATTCTCTTTGGAGACGTGCTCACCGTTTCCACGCAGGATGTCATCGCCGTGTGGGCCGGGGCAGCCCTTGTTCTGGCAAGCCTTGCCTTCATGTGGCGAGACCTCATTGCCACGTCGGTACACGAGGAACTGGCCCGCGCTGAAGGCGTAAAAGTAGAGCAGGTTGAACTGGGTTTCATCCTGCTCATTGCCGTGATGACCGCCATTGCCATGAAAATTGTGGGGTTGCTGCTGATTACGGCACTCATGGTCATTCCTGCCGCTGCGGCGCGCCGCCTGGCCACGACCCCGGAACGCATGGCATTTCTTGCGGCCAGCATTGCGGGGCTCTCGGTTGTGGGCGGGCTCCTGGCCTCGGCCTTTCTGGGTGGTGCGTCGGGCCCCTGTGTGGTGCTCGCCGCCAGTAGTTTCTTCGCCTTGACGTTGTTCATCCCACAGGCCAGTTAAGGGACGAGGATACACATATGAGCTATTCGGCAATTGAAAAACGGCGCAAGTCCCACGGGGTCATGGTGGGTCAGGTGCGGGTGGGCGGAGGTGCTCCCGTCGTGGTGCAATCCATGACCAATACTGATACCGCGGATATTGAAGGCACCGCCCAGCAAACTGCAGCCCTTGCCCGCGCCGGGTCTGAACTGGTGCGCATCACCGTTGACAAGGACGAGGCCGCCAAGGCGGTTCCCCATATTCGCAACCGGCTTGACCAGATGAACGTCAATGTGCCGCTGGTTGGTGATTTCCACTACAACGGACACACGCTGCTTAATGATAACCCGGCCTGTGCCGAAGCCTTGGCCAAGTATCGCATCAATCCGGGCAACGTGGGCTTCAAGGAGAAGAAGGACCGGAATTTTTCCAGCATGATTGAAACCGCACTCAGGTTCAATCGCCCGGTGCGCATCGGGGTGAATTGGGGTTCACTCGACCAGGCGCTGCTTACCGAATTGATGGACCAGAACCACAAGTCCACAAGTCCCATTGAGGCCCGCGCCGTCATGCATGAGGCCGTCGTGCAGTCAGGCTTGCTTTCAGCGGCACGCGCCGAAGAGCTTGGCATGAAGCCCGAGCAGATCATCATTTCGGCGAAGTGTTCCGAAGTGCAAGACCTCATTGCCGTTTATCGCCTGCTCGCCAGACGCTGCCACCATGCCCTGCATTTGGGACTCACGGAAGCCGGCATGGGTTCCAAGGGCATCGTCGCATCAACGGCGGCACTCGGTGTGTTGTTGCAGGAGGGCATTGGCGACACCATACGCATTTCATTGACACCCGAACCCGGCGGTGATCGCACCCGTGAAGTCATTGTCGCCCAGGAAATCCTCCAAACCATGGGACTTCGCGCCTTCGCACCGATGGTCATCGCCTGTCCGGGCTGTGGGCGGACAACGTCAACGGTATTCCAGGAATTGGCCCAGGATATCCAGTTTTATGTGCGTGACCGTATGGTCGATTGGCGAAAAGAATATCCGGGCTTTGAAAATCTTTCGCTCGCCGTCATGGGCTGCATCGTCAATGGCCCCGGTGAATCCAAGCATGCCGACATAGGTATATCGCTGCCCGGCACCGGTGAGTTGCCAACAGCACCCGTCTATATTGATGGAAAAAAGGCAGCCACGCTGAAGGGTGCCGATATCTCCCAGCAGTTCAAGGACATTGTAGAGAACTACGTGAAGAACCGCTGGGGATGATGCCGCCCGACCTGAATTTCCCGATGACGACGCGGCAATTCCTCAATAACGCCGAACATTTTCTGCAACGCGGTGACATCGTTCTGTCGCGCAGTCCCACCTTCACCA
>JANMKJ010000367.1:0-3595 GCA_031371945.1 Rhodobiaceae bacterium | reverse complement strand
CGCATGATGCTGTTTCGCACGGAACCCGTTTACAAGAATGTTTCAATTGCCATCTTGGACCGCATCCACCGAGTGCTGCTGAAACCCAAATCCGAACGGGTGATTGCCGGTGCGCGAACGTCGGATCTGCAAATCAGGCCGCCAAACCCGAACATGATGTTGGGTTCGCTCTCGGGTGGCAACCAGCAGAAGGTAGCTCTGGCCAAATGGCTGACACATTTGCCGAAAGTTCTCATATTGTCCGAGCCAACGCGCGGCATGGATGTGGGAGCCAAAGAAGATGTTATCCGCATCGTCAAGGATCTGCGTGACAGAGGTGTGGCCATTCTTGTTTTATCAACGGAACCGGAAACCATCCTGACGCTCGCTGACCGGGTCAGCGTCCTGCGCAAGGGTGTTGTTGCCCGTGAATTCAATAGTGGAACCATCCACAAGGCCGATCTTCTGGCGGCCGCCTAGGGAACGAGAGACATGAACGCTACTGAAGTCCAAAAGCCCAGCCGACTGAAAAGCCTGTTGAAGGACCAGTTGCGCAATATCGCACCGGTTTTCACCCTGCTGGCGCTGGTCATTTTCTTTTCAGCCGCCAGCTCATCGTTCTTCACGGTGGTCAATTTCATGAATATCCTGTCGCAGATTTCCATTACGGCAATCATTGCGGTGGGCCTCACCTATGTCATCCTCACGGCCGAAATTGATCTGTCGGTGGCAGCAGTGGCCAACGCCATTGGCATTACGGTGGCCTTCTTCACGCTACAGCCGGACTATGTGAACATCGCAAACCTGCCGCTCGCCGGCATACTGGCCATCATCCTCACCTTGCTCAGTGCCCTGGCCTTCGGGCTGGTTACGGCATTTGGTGTAACATGGATCGGCATTCCATCCTTCATCATGACACTTGCCATCATGCAGATTGCCAATGGTGTGTCGGCCCTTCTGGTGCGCGGGCAAATTGCTTACACCTTCCCGGAACTCATCACCGAGCTTGGTTCAGGATCGGTGTTCGGCATCCGCTGGACAATCATCGTGGCCATTCTCTTCCTCGGCATCGGCCATCTCATTCTGACCTACACGCGCTTTGGCCGTTACATCTACATGACCGGTGGAAACCGCGAGGCGGCGGAGTATTCCGGCGTCAACGTCAAGTTCATCATCGGGTCGGTCATGGTGATCTCCGCCATGTGCTCAGGCATTGCGGGAATGCTCGCCGTTGCTTATTTCGGCTCAGCCCAGCAGAACCAGTTTGACAGCTACCTGCTTGATGCAATCGCTGCCGTGGTGGTGGGTGGCACCAGCCTGTTTGGTGGTCGCGGCGGCATTGGCAACACGATCATCGGCCTGCTGGTGCTTGGTGTCCTGAACAATGGGCTCGACCACATCCAGATCGACAGTTTCCTCAAGATCCTCATCCGCGGGCTCATCCTGCTGGCGGCACTGATCATCAACGTCTATGCCCAGCGGTTGAAGGAAGACGAGTAAGGCGGTCGCCGGAATGGTGGCTAAATGGAAGTCGTATCAGTCCTGTTTGTTACCTCCGCTCCGGGAACATCGCTTTCAGCCCTTGCGGCGAAGCCTTGGCCACGCCGCGCTCGGTGATGAGGCCAGTGATCAGCCTGGCCGGAGTCACGTCGAAAGCGGGGTTGGCAGCAGGTGTCGCTTCAGGCGAAATGCGAACCCGGGTGATCTTGCCGTCTGCGCTTTTTCCCTGCACGAAACTCACCTCCGCGCCATCGCGCTCCTCAATGGGAATTTCAGCAACACCATCGTGCACGGTCCAGTCGATGGTCGGTGAGGGCAACGCCACGTAAAACGGCACGTCGTTGTCGTGTGCCGCCAGCGCCTTGAGATAGGTTCCGATCTTGTTGCACACGTCGCCATCTGCCGTGGTGCGGTCGGTTCCCACGATCACCATGTCCACCCGGCCATGCTGCATGAGGTGACCGCCGGCATTATCGACAACCAACGTGTGGGGAACGCCGTGGTTGGCCAGTTCCCAGGCGGTGAGCTGGGCGCCCTGGTTGCGCGGGCGGGTTTCATCCACATAGACGTGGACTGCTATGCCTTCGTCACATGCTGTATAGATGGGGGCCGTGGCGGTGCCATAGTCCACGGTGGCAAGCCAGCCCGCGTTGCAGTGGGTGAGGATGTTTACGGGCTCGCCGGGTTTCTTGGTGGCGGCAATTTTACGGATAATCTCCAGGCCGTGGCGGCCCATGGCGCGGTTGAGTTCGACGTCCTCCTCGGCAATTTCGGCAGCGCGCACATAGGCCGCCGCAGGGCGTTTGGCTTCAGGCAGGGTTTTGAGGAGCTTTCGCATTTCATCGAGTGCCCACTTCAGATTGATAGCGGTGGGGCGGGTTTCGTGGAGCTTTTCCCATACGGCATCAACATTCTTGTCGCTTGCGTCATCACCCATGGCGATGGCTACTCCATAGGCTGCCGTCACACCAATCAATGGTGCACCACGCACCCACATGTCGCGAATTGCAACGGCCACGTCATCGACGGTTTTCAGGGTGGCGATGCGAAACTCGTGGGGCAACCAGCGCTGGTCGATGATGTCAATGGAGCGGCCATCGGCATTGAGCCAGATGGTGCGGTAGTGCCGGTCTGCAACCCTCACGTCACGATCTCCTTCTCAAGGCGTTCCGCCAGGCGGTTGATTTCGTCGATGCTGTGGATTAGCCCGCGGTTTACCGCAAGATGCCGGCCGAGCTTCAGGGCCTTGGTTTCGCAAGCCGCCCGCAGGTCCGGATTTTCGATGGTCTCAAAATCCGCATTGTGGGCAAGACCCAGGATGCGGCGGTGCATTTCAACACCGGCAAAGCCCAGCATGTCCACCCAAATGCCGTGCAGGACGAGATCGAGGGCCTGTTCCGATGCCATCTGGTCGCCCTGATCCTCGAACAATGCGCGCTGGTAAAGAATGCCCGTGCGTTCACCATGCCACAGCCTGGAAAACTCGTGGCGGAACGTGGCCCATATTTCCTCAATCACGCGCAGGAGATAGGCCCGCATGCTGTCGCGTGGGCCCTGTGCCTCGTGACCTTTCTGCGAGAAATAGCTCATCCAGAAATTGGCCAGCAACATGCCAACGTCGAAGGCCATGGGGCCGTAGAAGGCAAACTCCGGATCAATAACCCGGGTTTGGCCACGCGTCACCATCACCGAACCGGTATGGAAATCGCCGTGCAGCAGGGTTTCGGGGGTGGCCGCGAAAATGTGTTTCAGGCGCTGGGCCGCAACCTTCAGGTCTCGGTCGCGACGTAGGCTGGCTACGATTCCATCCAGTTGGGGTGACGTGTGGCGGTTCAGCTTGGCGTCGAAGTAGGGGTCGCTGAACACCAGGCTTTCGGTGATATCGCAGAGGGCAGCATTATCGGCAAACAGGGCAAGGTCAGCCTTTCGCAGTTTCGTGTCCATGCACAGGTCGGAGCCGCGAAACAGGGTGCGGGCCAGAAACAATCCAAGGTCCTTGGCAATTTTTGGAAGTTCCTGGCCAGCGATGAGCGCGCGGCGCAGGATGATGTGGGGGCTGAGGAATTCCATGACGATGATGGCCTGGCCCGCATCGAAGTGGAAGATTTCTGGCACC
>JANMKJ010000359.1:0-2957 GCA_031371945.1 Rhodobiaceae bacterium | reverse complement strand
ATATTTCCGCCCAGAAGCAAAGCGACAAGCTGAACCAGGATGCGGAGCTTCGCCTCAAGGATGCCATCGAAAACATCTCCGAGGCGTTTGTGCTGTGGGACACGGAGAACAAGCTGGTGCTGTGCAATTCGAAATACCAGCAGTTCCATTCGCTGCCTGCCCTTGCCTGCATTCCGGGAACACCTTACGCCACTGTGACCCAATCGGCCAAGGAGCCTATCGTTCGGCAATATGTGCCAACGGTTGCGGGTGACAGCATGGATGGCAAATCGCTCGAGGTGCAACTGGGTGATGGCCGCTGGCTGCAGATCAATGAACGCCGCACCCGCGATGGCGGATTTGTTTCGGTGGGGACTGACATTACCGCCCTGAAAAAACATGAAGAGCGCCTGCTGCTGTCGGAGCGCACCTTGATGATGACGGTGCGTGACTTGCAAAAAGAACGGCTTCTGGCCGACCAGCAGTCCCAGCGCCTGGCAGACCTCGCTGACAAGTATGCGCGTGAAAAAACCCGGGCCGAAACGGCCAACAGGTCAAAATCGGAATTCCTCGCCAACATGAGCCACGAACTTCGCACTCCGTTGAATGCCATCATCGGCTTTAGCGAAGTGATGCAGGAACAGATGTTTGGTCCTCTGGGCTCGCAGAAATACACTGAATACTCCCATGACATTCACAAGAGCGGCCAGTTCCTGCTGGACGTGATCAACGACATTCTCGACATGTCCAAGATTGAAGCGGGCCGCATGGAACTGGAACTGACGACACTGTCAATTCCATCGATCATTGAAGACATCATGCGCTTTGTCGGTCCGCGCGCCGCAGAGGGCCATGTCGATATCGTGCTCGACATGCCGAAATCCTGTGAAATCGTCGGCGACAAGCGCGCCCTCAAGCAAGTGTTCATCAACCTGCTGTCGAACGCCGTGAAGTTTACGCCCGAGGGTGGGCAGGTGAAGGTTTCAGTGGCGAAATCCAGGGATGGCGTAAAGATCGCCATTGTGGATACGGGCATTGGCATCCCCAGCAATGACATTGAAAAACTCGGTCGCCCGTTCGAACAGGTGGAAAATCAGTTCACCAAGAGCAAGGGTGGATCGGGCCTTGGCCTTGCGATTTCGAAATCACTGGTTGACCTGCACAATGGCACGCTCAGCATTGCCAGTGTCGTAGGCGTAGGTACCACGGTCAGCGTTGCGCTGAAGAACACTCCCTGATCATTTCTTTTTCCTGGTGGCCCGGTCACGGATGGCGGCGGCCAGCGACTGCCGCTCCTCAGGTGTTAGAACCCCCAGGATTTCCAGAGCAGCATCGCCACCCCTTGCTGCCAGCTTGCCGTTCTGGCTGGAAAAATCACCAACCACGAGTTTCACCTTTTCCACGTCATAGGGTTCAGCCACGATGGCATCGGCCAATTTCACCGCCGCCTGTTCGGAAGCTTCCCGGTCACCGCGGAAATCATCGCGGTATTTCCGCATGATATCGAGCAGCACTTTTCGCCGTTCATGGGGCATTTCGGCAAAGAAGCGGCGGGGAATGAGCTGGGTGTAATTGGTACCCATCATGCGGTCTGGACCGCCATGTGATATCACGCGGGTGACCACGGCTCCACCGATCAAAAGGTTCAGGGCGAGCGAGCCAATCAGCAGGGCCTGCCACCACCTGGACCGTCTAGGACTTACGGGGATATCGCTCATGTCAATTCACCATCGGAATAATTTTCAATATCATCAAGGCCACTGGACAAATCACTGTCGCTGGCGCCAGCCAGGGTTGAGCCAATAACGCTGTCAGGCAGGTAATTGTCGAGTGTGCCCTTGGCGCCGAGGAAAATTCCCAGCAACAGGGAAGCGGCAAGCGGCAAGCCCACGGCCCAGCGATTAACGGTGCGGTGCGGCGCAAACTGCACGACATTCGACGGCTTGCCGGTGGCGGCAATGGCGGCCATCACACGGCCTTCAGCGCCAACGGGAACGCTCGGTTGCGACGCCCGCTGCATGAGCTTCCCGAAGACCATGTCCATTTTGCTGTTTTCAGAATTTTCCATGTTTCACCTATATCCCAGTTCTTCAAGCAGCCCGCGCCAATCATCGGCGAGGGTTTCCTTCAGCGTGCGCCGCCCACGCGCCAAAAGGGATTCAATGGCATCAACCGAAATCTCCATGACGGATGCTGCCGCAATGTTGCTCATGCCCTCAAAGTAGACCAGCGTAAGTGCGAGCTTTTGCCGTTCGGGCAGAGCCGCGATTGCCTGGTCCACCCGGCGCGAGGCTGCCTTTGCGTCGTTGCCGGATTTCGTTTCCTGTTGCGGATCGGCAATTTCGCCGATCGTTTCAATGTCCGCCAGTGGCTTCCTTCGCAGGCGGTCGATGGCGAGATTTGAAGCCACGCGCATGAGCCAACCTTTCAGGGCCTTGGCTTCCCGGATTTGTGCCGGGTTGGCCCACAGCCTGATGAAGGCTTCCTGGGCTACATCTTCGGTTTCCGCGTTGCCGTTCATCATGCGCCATACCATGCGGTACACCGGCTTGTAGTAGCGCTGCACCAGTTCCGCAAACGAGGCCTCATCACGACGCGCCGAGGCGACGAGCAATTCAGCATCGCTCGTCGTTTGCAAACGTGTCATTGCAGTGCTTTGAATTTTGCCAGTCCAATCGCTGCGTTAATTTTCCGTCGTCGTACCCAGTGACTTGCGCCACTTTGCCAATTTGAACATGCGGGCTTCATCGAATGATACCCCACCGTCGTTGTTGGCATCAGCACCTTTCAACATGGCTTCCACATATTTGTCGAGCTCGGTGCGGGTGACGCTGCCATTCTTGTCGGAGTCCATCGTGGCCATAATGCGGGTACGGCGACGTTCAATGGCGGCCTGCAGTGCCGTGTCGATTTCCGCTGCGGTTACCGCATCGTCCTTGTTGGTGTCAACTTTCAGGAAGCGTTTTTCGGCCCGGGGC
>JANMKJ010000295.1:0-4935 GCA_031371945.1 Rhodobiaceae bacterium | reverse complement strand
GCGGGCGAAAATCCGGCAAGCCGCGTCAGATCAACGGCAGCTTCGGTGTGGCCAGAGCGCATGAGCACGCCGCCTGTCTTGGCCACCAGTGGAAAAATATGCCCGGGCCGTACGAAGTCTGCCGCCTGCACATTGCCGTTGGCCAGCGCATGCACGGTGGCACAGCGTTCCTTGGCTGAAATACCCGTGGTGAGCCCCTCCTTGTAGTCGACCGTGATGGTGAAGGCGGTGCCCATCGGCGCGTCATTCAGGGCAACCATGGGATCAAGTTTCAGGCGCCGGGCATCTTCCGCCGCCATCGGCGTGCACACGATACCTGACGTATGCCGCACCATGAATGCCATCTGCTCGGTTGTGATCTTTGCCGCCGCACCGATGAGGTCACCCTCATTTTCCCGGTCATCGTCGTCCACCACCACGACCAGTTCGCCCAGCGCTATGGCCTTGATGGCCTCTTCAACCGTATCCAGAGTTTTTGTCATGACAATTTCCTTAAAATCCTCAGGGCGAACCTGGTTGTTGGTGAGGCCCGCAATCTTCACGGCGAGCTCAAGCGACGGTTGCTCGCCAGCCACGATCTGGGAAATGCGCCCCTGGGTAACACCCAGCCGTCGCGCCAGTTCAGACTGTGACGTCACGCTATTAATGAGCCATTCCGCTAGTTTCATGAGGCATTATTAGCATGGCTAATAGGCGAGTTCTAGCCCCAAACCCGCTCCAGAACATTCATCCAGTTTCCGTGGGCGATCTTGTCCACGAGTGTTTCGCCGTATAGCTTGTGGCGCAGGGCCTCGATGAGGAGTGGAAGGCCCGTGGCATCGCCAATCTTTTGCGGGATGCGCGCCCCGTCAAAATCCGAACCCAGGCCCACGCAGTTTTCACCCGCTATGCCCATGATGTGGTCCAGATGCCGGGTCATGATGTCGAGTGGAACGTCAACACCCCAGTGGCCGTCTTCGCGCAAAAAGCCCGTGGCAAAGTTCAAGCCGATCATGCCGCCACTGTCTGCGACAGCCTTGATCTGGTCATCGCTCAAATTGCGCGAGGAGTGGCAAACCGCATAGGCGTTCGAATGGGTTGCAACCAGCGGCGCCGTGCTCAGCCGGGCAACCTCCCAAAAGCCCTTTTCGTTGAGATGCGACAGGTCAATGAGAATGCGCCGCTCATTGCAGTAGCGGATCAGGTCCCGGCCGACCTCGGTCAAGCCATCGCCCGTATCACCGGAGGAGGGATAGCGAAACGGCACGCCATGGCCAAAAATGTTCTGCCGGCTCCACACCGGGCCAATCGAGCGCAAGCCACTTTCATACAGAACGTCAAGGGTGCGAAACTTCGCATCGATAGCTTCCGCACCCTCGATGTGAAATATCGCGGCAATCACACCCTGCGCAAGGCAGGCCCTGATTTCCGCAACGGTCCGGCAAATCTTGAATTTGCCGTGGGACTGCCGTTCGATCCGCAACAGCAGCGACGCCATTTCCAGGGTTTTGCGCAACGCTGCAGGTTGGGCAATCTGGTTGGCCAGCGGCGGATTGATGTCGTCATCGTCGGGCAGGTCGTCGGTATCTTCGGCCGGTGCAAAAATGGCGAAAAAGCCGCCGGCAAATCCGCCTTTTTTCATGCGCGGCAAGTCAAGATGACCCATCCCGTCGCCGTTGAGGAAATCGGCAACGGGATCACCATCTTTCTTCATCCACAAGCGCAGGAGAACGTCGTTGTGTCCGTCAAAGACGGGCGTTGCGACCAAGACCCTTAACCCTTGGCGTGCATCGCCTCGACATAGTCCCAGTTCACCAGGCTATCGACAAATGCCTCGAGATATTTCTGCCGGGCATTGCGATAGTCGATGTAGTAGCTGTGTTCCCACACATCGCAGCCGAGAATTGGCGTGGCCCCATGCATCAGCGGATTTTCGCCGTTGGGTGTCTTGGTGATGACCAGCTTGCCATCCTTGACGGCAATCCAGGCCCAGCCCGATCCAAATTGCGTCATGCCGGCCTGCACGAAGTCGGTGCGCATCTTGTCATAGCCACCAAGATCTGAATCAATGGCCTTTGCCAGTTTCGCCGGCAATTTGGTGCCACCGCCCTTGGGCTTCATCCAGTTACAGAAATGAAAATGGTTGTATTGCTGGACGACGTTGTTGACGAGGCCGGCAGTCTTGTCGGCGAATGCCTTCTTGCAGATCTCTTCCAGCGAGAGTGAGGCCAGCGGGGAATCCTTGAGCAGGTTGTTGCCGTTGGTCACGTAGGCCTGGTGATGCTTGTCGTGGTGAAATTCCAGGGTTTCCTTCGACATGAATGGACCAAGGGCGTCATAGGCGTAAGGCAAGGCGGGAAGTTCGAGGGCCATGTTTTTCTCCATTGTTTTGAGGCCTAGTTCTAGTCGCATCCCTTGGAACACGCAAGGAAACTGGCTAGGCTGCCAGTGGAGGTGACCCATGCCAAATCCTGCCATCATAAAACTCGACGCCAGCGCCCCCCTGGAAGCCTGGCCCGATTTCCCGGAAAGCGAGATATCGTCAGGCGACCGCAGCAGCACGGGTCATCGCTGGTTCCAGGACAAGACCCTGGGCTTTTCCGTGGGTGTCTGGGAGGCGGACGCCAATTTGGGGCGCTGGATGAATTGGCCGGTCCACGAATTCATGGTCATTCTCGAGGGCGAAGTGGTCATGGTCGAAGCGGACCGTGAAACCGTGGTCAAGGCCGGTGAGAGTTTCTTCATTCCCAAAGGACGGCGCTGTATCTGGAACCAGTCCGAGTACGTCAAGAAATTCATGGTGCTGTGCGATGACGCCAGCGAAGGCCATCCACAGGAGATTTTCAAGGTTGACCCAAAAGTGGCACTGCAGGCATCAACCCCACCCACGGCCGATATGCTGCTTTCGCCTGTCCCCCACCAGAAGACCCACGAGTATTTTTCCAACAGCACCGGGGAGCTGACGGTGGGTGTTTGGGAAACCACAGGCTATCACCGCAAGCTGCTGAATTTCCCCCGGCATGAGCTCATGCATCTACTCGAGGGTTCCGTTACGTTCACTGACGACACGGGAAAATCCCAGACCTTCGATGCGGGCGACACGTTCTTTGTGCCGCAGGGCACGCCCAATTCGTGGAAGTCAGAAGGCACCCTGCGCAAGATCTATTGTATTTTCAAGCCGAGGTAGCGTTGCTACTTCATCCGTTCAGAGGTTTTTTTCCATGAACACGCTGAACGGGTCATCGGCGGGATAATCACCAAAGGCACCCCGGTCCACATAGCCCATGGCGCGGTAGAGCCCCAGCGCTTCGGGCTGGGATATCCCCGTTTCGAGCCGCACGACATTTCGCCCTTCCGCCAGCATTTGGCCTTCCAGATGCGCCATGATCTTGCGGCCGAGGCCCAGCCCGCGGGATTTGGGGTGGATGTAAACCCGCTTCACTTCGGCATAGTCATCGTAGAGCGAAAAACCGCCACAGCCCAACACTTCGCCATCAACGGTCACGGCGTAAAAGCGGACGTCCGCCTGCACCAGCGCTTCAACGTCCAATCCATAATTGCTTTCGCTGGGATAGAGCTGCGCCATGTAGGTATCGAGTTCTTCAATAAGTTGCCGCACTTTGTCGTGGCGCGGGTCAACTTTCTGAAAAACAATTTCAACCATTACTGAAACGCCTGCAGCCCCGTTTGCGCGCGGCCAAGGATGAGTGCGTGCACATCGTGGGTGCCTTCGTAGGTATTGACGGTTTCAAGGTTCACCATGTGGCGGATCACATGATACTCATCCGAAATGCCATTACCGCCATGCATGTCCCGCGCCATGCGGGCAATCTCCAGGGCCTTGCCGCAGTTGTTGCGCTTCATCAGTGAAATGGCTGGCGGCTGGGCAACACCCCGTTCAAGGGCGCGGCCAAGGGCAAGGGCGGCATGGGTGCCAAGGGTGATCTCGGTTTGCATGTCGGCAAGTTTCTTTTGCACCAGCTGTGTTGCAGCCAGGGGTTTGCCAAACTGCTTGCGGTCCAGCGTATAAGTCCGCGCCCGGTGCCAGCAATCTTCCGCCGCACCCAGAACGCCCCAGGCAATGCCATAGCGCGCCTTGTTGAGGCAGCCGAACGGCCCACCGAGGCCAGATGCGCCCGGCAGCAGCGCATCTTCGCCCACTTCAACATTTTCCAGCACGATTTCACCAGTTACCGAGGCACGCAGCGATACCTTGCCCTCGATGATGGGGGTTGAAAATCCCTTGGTGCCGCGCTCTACCAGGAAACCCTTGATGCCCTCATCGTCAAGCTTGGCCCACACCACGGCCACGTCGGCGATCGGCGAGTTGGTGATCCACATCTTGGCGCCATTCAGCACATAGCCACCGTTCACTTTGCGGGCCTTGGTTTTCATGCCACCAGGATCAGACCCCGCATCGGGCTCCGTTAATCCAAAGCAGCCCACGATTTCGCCCGTGGCAAGGCGCGGCAGGAACTTCATCTTCTGCGCTTCCGTGCCATAGGCTTCGATGGGATGCATCACGAGGGAGTTCTGCACGCTCATGGCGGAACGATAGCCTGAATCCACCCGCTCCACTTCCCGTGCGACCAATCCATAGGCCACGTATCCCAAGCCGGAGCCACCGTATTTTTCCCCGGTCATCACGCCGAGAAACCCCATTTCGCCCAGCTCATCCATGATGGCGCGATCAAACGTCTCGTGGCGGAACGCCTGCTTCACCCGGGGTTGCAGCTTGTCCTCGCAAAAAGCCCGGGCCGCATCCCTGATCATGCGCTCATCTTCGCTGAGCTGGCTTTCAAGGTCGAGCGGGTCTTCCCAGTTAAATTCGGCAGGCATATCAAAGGCTCCCATATTGGGTTGTCAAAGAACCCGCTTTGCCACAAAATGTCAAATCATTGCGTCATGCAAAAACGGGCGTTGGCTATTTTATCAGGGCGGATAGTTCTTTGAATT
>JANMKJ010000284.1:0-4829 GCA_031371945.1 Rhodobiaceae bacterium | reverse complement strand
GTCCTTGGTCAACTCCCGCTCGGCCACAAGCTTGCCATTCCGGGCATCGACCCGCACGAGGTCGCCCTCCGCAAATCCCAGAATTTGGGCAACGTCGGCAGGAATACGAATGGCGAGACTATTGCCCCACTTCGATATTTTCATGATAAAACCTATGGATATACATCTTCTTGTAATGTATATCATAATCAAGTTAAGGTGTAAACAATGGGAAAAGTCACAGGCTTTCTGGAGATTGACCGGCAGGACCGCAAATATGCGCCAGCGGCGGACCGGGTGCGCCATTACAACGAGTTTGTCATTCCCCTATCGGAGGAAGGGACACGCAACCAGGCGGCGCGCTGCATGGACTGCGGCATTCCGTTTTGCCACAATGGCTGCCCGGTCAATAACCAGATTCCGGACTGGAATGACCTGGTCTACAACAACCGTTGGGAAGAGGCCTCACGCAACCTGCACTCCACCAATAATTTCCCCGAATTCACCGGCCGCATTTGCCCCGCCCCGTGCGAGGCCTCATGCACGCTGAACATCCAGGACAATCCGGTCACCATCAAGTCCATCGAGTGCGCCATTGTCGACAGGGCCTGGGCCGAGGGCTGGCTCAAGCCCGAAATTGCTGCGGAAAAAACCGGCAAGAAGGTAGCCGTCGTGGGCGGCGGCCCATCGGGCCTTGCTGCCGCACAACAGCTGGCACGGGCCGGCCATGCGGTTCACCTGTTTGAGAAGAACCGCAAGGCAGGCGGCCTGATGCGCTACGGCATCCCGGATTTCAAAATGGAAAAGCACCACATTGACCGGCGCGTGGCCCAGATGGAAGCCGAAGGGGTGACGTTCCATTACGAGGCACACATCGGTGTCACCCAGGACGCCCAGCAACTGGCGGATAGTTTTGACGCGTTGCTCATGACCGGCGGAGCAGAGAACTCCCGCGATCTCGGCATTCCGGGCCGAGATCTATCCGGCGTGCATTTTGCCATGGAATTCCTGCCGCAGCAGAACCGTCGCAATTCAAAGGAGTCGCCACTCAACAATGAGCCCATCCTGGCCGGTGGCAAGCATGTCGTGGTGATCGGCGGGGGTGATACAGGGTCCGATTGCATTGGCACGTCATTGCGCCAGGGTGCGCTGTCAGTGACGCAACTTGAAATCATGCCCCGGCCACCCGACAGGGAGAACAAGCCGGTTGTGTGGCCTGACTGGCCGTTGAAATTCCGCACCTCCTCCAGCCAGCAGGAAGGTGCCGAGCGGGATTTTTCCGTGGTCACAAAATCATTCTCGGGTGAAAACGGCATTGTAAAGAAGCTGAACTGCGTGCGCGTCGATGGCAAGATGCAGCCGATCGACGGCACCGAGTTTGAAATTAAGGCCGATCTCGTTCTCCTTGCCATGGGCTTCCTCGGGCCAGTGAAGGCCGGCATGCTGGAGCAGGTGGGCGTCAAGCTTGACGGCCGCAGCAATGTGGAAGCCAACACGCTGAACTACAAAACCAGCCAGGCCAAGATATTCTCGGCGGGCGACATGCGGCGCGGGCAATCGCTTGTGGTGTGGGCCATTCGCGAAGGCAGGCAGGCGGCCAGGGCGGTTGACGAGTTCCTCATGGGCGAAACGACGCTGCCAAGATGACGCCACAGGAAATCGAAGAGTTCCGTAGATGTACGCGCGGCTGTTCACACGTTGCGCATTTCAACAATGCGGGCGCAGCGCTCATGCCGGACAGCGTTTATGATGCTGTCACCACCTACCTGCAGCGCGAGCGCGACATTGGCGGCTATGAAGCCTATAATGAAAACCCTGCAGCCTTTGATGCATTCTATACGGGCATTGCCGAGCTGATCGGTGCCAAGCCGACCGAGATTGCCGCGATCGAGAATGCCACGCGCGCCTGGGACATGGCGTTCTATTCCATCCCATTCAAGGCAGGCGACGTCATCATCACGGCGCAGGCAGAATATGTAAGCAACTACCTGGCATTTCTCCAGGTGGCCCGGCGCACCGGCGCGGTGATCAAAGTGGTTCCCGACGATGCCCATGGCCAGCTTGATATTGCAGCGCTGGAGCGGATGATTGATGCAAGGACGAAGCTGATCGCCATTACCCATGTGCCCACGCAAGGTGGCCTCATCAATCCTGCAGCGGCGGTGGGAAAGATCGCCAGGGCCCATGGCGTGCTGTATCTGTTGGATGCCTGCCAGTCTGTCGGCCAGATGCCGGTTGATGTTGATGCCGTGGGCTGTGACATGCTTTCGGCCACGGGCCGTAAATTCCTGCGGGGGCCACGCGGCACAGGCTTTCTCTATGTGCGCGAATCGATCCTTGAAACGCTCGATCCCATATTCACCGACCTGCACGCCGCCTCCTGGACGGGTGACAACAGCTTTACGCTTTCTCCGGGTGCCCAGCGCTTTGAGAATTGGGAATGCTATTACGCGGGCAAGCTTGGCCTTTCGGAAGCGGTGCGGCTTGCCAACTCAATTGGTCTTCCCCGCATCGAAGCCCGCATCCAGAAACTTGCCGCGCAGCTTCGCACAACCCTTGGCGCAATCGATGGCGTAGAGGTGTGCGACAAGGGTGAATTCAAGTCGGGGATCGTCACCTTCCAGAAGCAGGGCATCGACCCTGCGGCAATCCAGAAACACCTGTTGAGCAATGGCGTCAATGTTTCGGTAACTCGGTCATCGTCATCGCGGCTGGATTTGCCGAAGCGGGGGCTGGAAGCACTGGTGCGCGCCAGTGTTCATTACTACAACACGGAAGACGAAGTCACCAAGCTCACGGACCTGGTCAGGGCTTTGCCACGTAGCTGAAATCATCAAAACGGCCAGGGGGTGCCGGGGCTGCCTCGCCCTGGACAAACAGTTTTTCGGCGGCACTTCCGGGTGCGATGTCGGCACGCGATACCGAGGCCCCGTTGACGGCGAGCCTGGCTGCTTCCGGAGTTGACAGTTTTTCCGGCTGGAAGGTTGCGATCCTGCCATCACCCAAATCCTGGCCGAACATGGGGACGGACTCAACAGTGGGTGGCGGCATGACGAGCACGTTCTGCGGCAGGCCTTCAGCTGGACTTACATCCATGTTCTTCTTGATTTCTGCGAGCAGCAACTGGCCGAAGCGGTTGTTGCCCTGCTTGAAGAAGGTCACCCCGTCGCGGGAGCGCAATTTTCGCACTTCACCGGTGTCGTCCTTGCCGGTGTCGGTATAGTTGCCATCGGGACCGAGGAAGGCGGAACGCAGGTCAACGAACACGCCACCCTTGGCTTCCACCTCCTGTTTTTGCAGCTGGGTCAGAATTTTCATGTCGTTGTCGTAGAGCGCGTCACCCATGGGCGGAATGGCCACCCAGAAGATTTTTACATTCTGGGCCTTGAGCACTTCAAGCAGTTCAGCAGTTTGCGCCTTGTAGGCGTTCAGCCAGTCGGGGGTGTTGAACACATACCTGAAATCGCCAACGCGGATGCTTTGCCGGTCATTGGCGCCGAGGAGAACGACGACCGCCTTGAAATCCTTGTTCTCCATGATGTTGGGAAGTTTTGCCGCCCAGTCATAAACCTCCGGGCGGGCGATGCCAGAGACTTCCTGGAAGCGGTTGACGATCTCGAAACCCGGCTCAAATTCCACCATGCGATTGAGGCCAGCGCCGAGGCCGCCGGCCAGGGCGTCGCCGATCACCAGTATCCGGTAGGTATCGTCGATGGTCTGCTGCACCTCCGCTTCCGTCGACTGGGAGCCCATGATGGGCACTTCGACAATGGTTTGCGCCTGGCCCGCGACGGAACCCATCACCACGCCGAGAATTGCCACTGCAAGACACCACTTCATGGTCATGACATTAGCTGGTGGACTTCATGCGCTCAAGCAGCTTGGCGCTGGGCTTGCCATCCATCGGCAGGCCGACGCTTTTCTGGTAGGCGATGATGGCCTCATAGGTTTGGGCGCCAAAGCGCCCGTCACTGCCGCCGGTCTGGAAGCCGAGCTTGGTCAGGCGGCGCTGCAGTTCAACGCGCTGGGCAAAGGTCAGGTCAACGGTGATCTCGGGCCATGAGCCCACAAACGGGCCCTGGCCGCGGATACGGTCACCCAGGTGGCCCACGGCCAGCGCGTAGGAGTGGGAAAAATTATAGGCCATGATGGCAGAAAAATTCTTGGTCACCAGAAAGGCCGGGCCATCAATGCCTTGCGGAATCATCACGAAGGCATCGGCCTGGGGTGCCTTGAAGCTGCCGCCACTGGCGGGGGTCACGCCCAGCTTGCTCCATTCGGCAACGGCACGCCATTTGGTGCGCCCAATGAGGGCCTTGTTGAAGGTCTTTGGCAAAACCACTTCCCAGCCCCAGGGACGATCCGATTTCCAGCCGGACTTGGCCAGGTAATTGGCGGTCGAGGCAAGGGCATCTTCCTTTGATCCCCAGATATCCTTCTTGCCGTCGCCAGTCCAATCCACGGCATAGGCGAGATAGGATGAGGGAATGAACTGAGTATGGCCCATGGCGGCGGCCCACGAACCCTTGAAGTTCGACGGCGTGCGGTAGCCCTTCTGCAGGATCTTGAAGGCTGAAATCAGCTGTTCGCGGGCATAGTCCTTCTTGCGGCCGGCATAGATGAGGGTAGCGAGCGAGCGCATGACGCCCATCGAGCCCATGTCCTTGCCAAAGTTCGACTCCATGCCCCAGATGCCGAGCAGGATGTGGCGGTCGACACCGTATTTCTTTTCGATTGCCGCCAGCAGCGCCTGGTCCTCGGCTTTCATCTGCTTTCCCGTATCGATACGGATGGGGGTCACGGCCTTGGCAAGGTAGGCCGACGTGGTTGAGGTAAATTCGGGCTGGGTT
>JANMKJ010000259.1:0-3514 GCA_031371945.1 Rhodobiaceae bacterium | reverse complement strand
GGGCCGATGGTCAAACCACCAACATGATTCTTGATGATGGTGGCGATGCCACCCTCTACATTCTGCTTGGTGCCCGCGCTGAGACCGATCCAAAACTCATTGCCCATCCCAAGAGCGAAGAAGAGGAATGCCTCTATGCAGAAATCGCCAAGCGTCTGAAATCAAGTCCCGGCTGGTTCTCAAAAGTGCGCGCCTCGATCATCGGCGTTTCGGAAGAGACCACCACGGGCGTCCACCGGCTTTATGAAATGCAGAAAAAGGGCGAATTGCCGTTTCCTGCCATCAACGTGAATGACAGCGTCACCAAATCCAAGTTCGACAACAAATATGGCTGTCGTGAATCATTGGTGGATGCCATTCGTCGTGGCACCGACGTGATGATGGCGGGCAAGGTGGCGGTGGTTTGTGGCTATGGCGACGTAGGCAAGGGCTCGGCCCTGTCGCTGGCCGGCTCTGGTGCGCGGGTCGTCGTGACTGAAGTTGATCCCATTTGTGCGTTGCAGGCGGCCATGGACGGATTTTCGGTACAGACGCTTTCGGACGTTGTTGGTTCGGCAGACATTTTTGTGACAGCCACCGGCAACAAGGACGTGATCACCATTGATGACATGAAGCAGATGAAGGACATGGCGATTGTTTGCAACATTGGCCATTTCGACAATGAAATCCAGGTGGCCGAACTGAAGAACTTCAAGTGGACCAACATCAAGCCGCAGGTTGACCTCGTGCATTTCCCCAAGGGCAACCGCATCGTCTTGCTGTCTCAAGGGCGCCTTGTAAACCTTGGCAACGCCACCGGCCATCCAAGCTTTGTGATGTCGGCTTCGTTTACCAACCAGACACTGGCGCAAATAGAGCTCTTCACCAATGCCAAAACTGGAAAATACAAGAATGAAGTCTACGTATTACCGAAGCATTTGGACGAGAAGGTTGCCAGCCTGCATCTTGAAAAGCTTGGGGTTCGGTTGACGACCCTTCGCGACGATCAGGCAGCCTATATCGGCGTGACCAAGAAAGGCCCCTTCAAGCCGGATTATTACCGTTACTAATCAATAACTTCGTATGTGTCGGGGACGTCCCTAGAAGGAGGTTCCCGACACTGTAATTTTGAGTCTATATCCTAACCGGGATGGGTGCGCTGATTCGGGGTGCATCGCGGAAGAGACCGGAGATGGGATGGGCAAGAACGGCCGCATAGAAAACGCAGTTTTGCGTTGCGCCATGCTTGTTCTTTCTGCGAGCCTTTATGCCGCCCCTGCACGGGCCGCAAATTTAGATATTCCGCCCTTCGACCCCTTTTGGAGCTTTTTGGCACTCTCCTGCATTGGCGTATTTGTTTGGGCCTTTTTCGTTATCCGCAAGCTTGCAGGTAGCGAAGCCAGGGCACGCAAGCGCATGAGCGAAATGGAAGTGCGTCTCAACGAGGCAGAATCAGCGTTTGCCGCAGAAGCCCATGTCATGGTTGTGTGGTACGGCAAGCAGGACGTTCCAAGCCGCATCATTGGCAACATGTATGGCAATGCCCATGTTCCGCAAACCGTGGCTGAATTGTTGGATTTTTCTGCCTGGCTGGAACCTGATTCAAGTGGAATGATCATTGCGGGGGTCACGGCACTACGCGACGTAGGCAAGGCCTTTAACATCGGTGTCCGCACGCGGCAGAATGAATTGCTTGAGGCGGACGGGCGTACCGCAGGCGGCATGGCGACCCTGCGGTTTCGGCCACTCTCGGGTGAACGCTACCAGTTTACCGAACTCAACTATGATGCGCGCAAACTTGGCATGCAGGTGCAAAGGCTGAGTGCAGTATTGGATTCAGCTCCGTTGCCAATCTGGCTTCGGAATAAGGATGGCAAGTTAAACTGGGTAAATCAGGCCTATGTCAGGGCCGTGGAAATGCCCGACAGTGATGCTGTACTGAAATCGAACATTGAGGTTGCCGACCTCAAGCGCATCGACAAATCCAAGGCCGACGCTAAAATCGGTCTGCTTGGCCGCACGCACGCGGTATTCGCTGGGGCCATGCGGGCACTTAACATTCATGAAGTTGACCTGGCGGAGGGTAAGGCTGGGTTTGCGGTTGATGTCTCAGCTTTGGAAGAAACCGAAAAGGAACTGGACCGTCACATCAAGGCCCATGCATCAACGCTCAACAAGCTGGATACGGCCATCGCCATCTATGGGCCGGACCAGCGCCTGCGGTTTTACAACATGGCCTTTGCGCAACTTTGGCCCATGGATCCCAAGTGGCTCGATCTGCACCCCACCGATGGCGAAATTCTTGATCGTCTCCGTTCCCAGCGCTGCATTCCCGAACAGGCCAACTACCGCGAATGGCGCGCCAAGCAGCTTTCATCCTACACTACTCTCGAAATGCGCGAGAGCTGGTGGTATTTGCCCGATGGCCGGTCGCTGCATGTTGTGTGTGAGCAGCATCCGTTTGGCGGTGTCACCTATCTCTATGAAAATGTCACCAAAGAAATTCAACTTGAAAGCCGCTATAACGAACTCATTGGCGTTCAACGCGAGACGCTCGATAACCTTGATGAGGCCATTGCATTGTTTGGTTCCGACGGCCGCCTGAAGCTTTTCAACCCGGCATTCTCCAAATTCTGGAGTTTCGAGCAGTCGTTCCTGCAAAAAGATCCCCACATCGACCAGCTTGCGGATGATGCAACAGTCATGGAAGAGGCAGGATCGGCATGGCAGGAAATAAAGTTTGGCGTTACGGGCCTCGAATCCGAGCGCAAAGCTTTGCGCGGTCGGCTGTCGACCCGGGATCGCATCCTCCAGTATAGCTCCGTGCCACTACCGGATGGCAATACACTGCTGACCTTCTCAGATATTTCCGATCCTGCCAAAATGGAGCGGGCTTTGCGGGACCGCACCGACGCGCTCGAGGCCGCGGACCGCTTGAAGAACGCGTTCCTCAGCAACGTCTCCTACGAAGTGCGCACCCCTCTCACCAGTATTCTGGGCTTTGCAGAAACACTTGATCTCGGCCTGGTTGGCGAACTTTCGCCAAAACAGCGCGAGTATATACTTGATATCAAGAAATCCTCCGAAGAGCTGAAGGCGATCATCGATGCCATCATCGACCTTTCAGCCGTGGACGCAGGCGCGATGGAATTGAAACTGGTGGAGATTGACGTGGCCGCCAGCCTCGAGGCAGTTGCCGAGAAACTGATGCCAACGATGGAACGGCGCGACCAAACCTTGAGTATTGAACTCGCCGAAGAAGCACTTACCTTCACGGGCGATGCTTTGCGAGTTGAACAAATAATCTTCAATCTTCTCTCCAACGCGGTGGGCTTTTCAGTCAAGGGTGCCAAGATCCGCATGGGGGCACGGCGCTTGGGGACCACAATCCATATCTGGGTGGCAGATACGGGTCGTGGGATTGATCCAGATTTTCAGCAGAAGGTATTTGACCGCTTCCAATCCAAACCCTTGCCGGGTAGCCACCGGGGGCCTGGGCGTAGCCGTCATACTGGGCGCGCACCGTGTCGCCCGG
>JANMKJ010000256.1:0-3328 GCA_031371945.1 Rhodobiaceae bacterium | reverse complement strand
GCCGATCCTGACGCCGTTGCTGCAATCAAACTTACCCTGCTGGTGGCGGCCATTGCAGTGCCGTTCAACAGCATCTTCGGCCTTGCCGCCGCCTGGGCCATTGCCAAGCACCATTTTCGCGGCAAGAACATACTACTCACGTTTATTGATCTTCCATTTTCCGTATCCCCAGTCATTTCAGGCCTCGTATATGTGCTGCTGTTTGGCGCGCAAAGCTGGGCTGGACCTTGGCTGAAAGCCCATGGCATTGAGATTATCTTTGCCGTACCGGGCATTGTGCTTGCCACGGTGTTTGTGACATTCCCGTTTGTGGCCCGCGAACTCATTCCGTTGATGCAGGCGCAAGGCACATCTGAAGAAGAAGCGTCCCTCACCCTTGGTGCTTCAGGTTGGTATACATTCTTCAATGTGACGCTACCCAACGTGAAATGGGCCCTGCTCTATGGAGTTCTCTTGTGCAACGCCCGCGCCATGGGTGAGTTCGGTGCTGTTTCGGTAGTATCTGGCCACATCCGGGGCCTGACTAACACCATGCCGCTGCATATCGAAATTCTCTACAATGATTATAATTTTTCCGCAGCTTTCGCTGTGGCCACACTGCTGGCCAGCCTTGGCCTTGTCACACTTTTCCTCAAATCCATTCTCGAATGGCGCTACGCGGATGCACTTGCCGCTGGCCATCGTCATTAGTGCCAGGAGCGCGTCCCATGTCCGTAAATGTCAGAGTGAATAATCTCGAAAAAACCTTTGACCGGTTTCCAGCTTTGAAAGGTGTTTCACTCAAGGTCGATGGCGGTGAGTTGGTGGCTTTGCTTGGCCCCTCGGGCTCTGGAAAAACCACTCTGCTGCGCTGCATCGCTGGCCTTGAGCAACAGAGTAGCGGCCAAGTTTATTTCGATGATGTGGACGCTGACAGCCTTTCACTTCGAGAGCGCCGCATCGGATTTGTTTTCCAGCAATACGCACTTTTTCGCCACATGAATGTAATGGACAATGTTGCCTTTGGGCTGCGCGCACGGCCGCGCGCCACAAGGCCCGCAGAAGCCACAATCCGTTCGCGCGTGGCTGAACTCCTGCACCTGGTGCAGCTCGATGCACTTGAGGGCCGGTTTCCGTCACAACTTTCTGGCGGTCAACGGCAACGTGTGGCCCTCGCCCGCGCCCTTGCGATCGAGCCCCGCGTTCTGCTGCTTGATGAGCCGTTTGGCGCACTGGATGCCAAGGTCCGGAAAGACCTGCGCCGCTGGTTGCGGGACCTGCATTCGCGCACCGGCCACACCACGCTATTCGTCACCCACGACCAGGATGAAGCCTTTGAACTGGCGGATAGGGTTGCAATTCTCAACCAGGGCAGGATTGAACAGGTGGGATCACCCCACCAGATCGTCAATCATCCTGCCAACAGCTTCGTATCGGACTTTGTCGAGGGAATCAAAATTCCGCACCAACCGTCCTCGGTCATTGACCTCAGCAAAGCCAAACGCGGTTACTAATCCACCCAGCCCTTGAGTTCTTGGGCGACGAGGGCCGCCAGCATGTCGATTGAAGGCTGGCTGTCATTGAGGCACGGCACAGTGGAAAAGTTTTCGCCGCCCGCGTGCTTGAACGTTTCATCAAGCCCAATGGCCACTTCTTCAAGTGTTTCAACACAATCCGCCGAAAATCCCGGCATCATCATGACGAGGTTTTTTATCCTTTTGGCAGGCAAGCCCTCGACTGTTTCCTGGGCGTAGGGTTGCAACCACTGCGCCCGTCCGAATCGGGATTGGAAAACCACCTGCAGCTTGTCAGGACCCAGCTTCATTTTCTCCCGCAACAGCCTTGCGGTTTTCAGGCACTGGCAATGATACGGGTCGCCCTTGTCCAAGTTTTCCCGCGGCAGGCCGTGGAACGACGTCAGGATGAGATCTGGCTTCCACTGCAGACTGCCCAAGTGCTGCTTCAGGTTTTTGGCCAGGGCGTCAATATGGTCGGTATGATCGAAATATGGAGGCACACTGCGCAACGCTGGTTGCCAGCGCATGGCCTTGAGTGCGTCATAGCACTTGTCCAAGGCCGTAGCCGTCGTGGCCGCACTGTATTGGGGATAAAGTGGAAAGAGCAAAATGCGGTCGCAACCCTGTTCCTTGAGGGCGGCAAGACGCTCGCCGGCGGCGGGCAAACCATAGCGCATGCCCCAATCCACAATGATATCCGCCTGTGACCTCAACGCCTCCGTCAACTTCTCACTTTGGCTGCGCGTGATGGTTTTAAGTGGTGATTCATCGCGTTCCCTGTTCCAGATCTGGGCATAGGCGCGGCCACTCTTCTGCGGACGGAAATTGAGGATGATGCCATTCAGAATCAGCCACCACAGGGCTGGGTTTACCTCGATCACCCTCGGGTCAGAGAGAAACTCCTTCAAATAGCGCCGCATCGGCCAGTAGGACGTAGCTTCCGGGGTGCCCAGATTCATCAGCAAAACCCCAATCTTGCGAGACTTGATGGCAGGATGGCCCACCGGCAGCGGGGCAGACACTGGATTACTTCGCATAAATCGTCACTGGCATGTCTGACATCGTTAACAATTCACAAACTACGTTGGAATATGGTGATTTTGGGGTTCTTCGGGGCAATTCGGCTAATGAATAAATCGGCATCGGGCAAAAGTCCATTCCTCTCCCAGCTGTTTGAAGATGGCCAGCGGGCAACCAGTCTTGTCTTCTCCGATATAAGCCAGAAATCGGCTGCTTCAGGCAATGAACCTGGGTCGTTTCGGCAGGTCCAGATTGCATCTCTGTATAGCACGCTGCCGCTCTTTGTCCTGTCACACGTTATTGTCGCAGCGACCATCGCCACTGTGGCAACGCCGAGACTGCATACCCAAATCACCAATGGGTGGTTCCTGCTTTCATTCCTGCCGGTGATCCTTGTATTCGTACTGTGGACCCGCCACAATCGGCACGCTGCAACCCTGAAATCGCCACGCGAAGTACGCCTCATCGAACTGACTGCAGTTCTTTTTGGCGTCGTCTGGGCAGCATGTCCCGCCTTGTTTTTTCCGTTTGCCGACCCGAATTTCCGAACTCTTCTGGCAGGCATCACTATTGGTGCGACTGCAATTGGTAGTTTTGCACTGTCGCGCATTCCGTCTGCCGCCATTCTGTACTGCTTCATCATTACCATGGCACTGGCCCTGTCAGCAGTCTGGCTGGGTGATGCATTAGGTTTCACTTTCATGTTCATGACCATTGCCGTGGGTGCGATTCTCACTGGCATGATACTGAACAACTATCGCGACCAACTTAAGATGGCCCAGGGTGCCCAGGAAATTTCCCAGGACAAGGAT
>JANMKJ010000239.1:0-3771 GCA_031371945.1 Rhodobiaceae bacterium | reverse complement strand
AAGGGATGGGTCACTCTCCAGTTCCTTGTTCACATCGACAACTTCACCGGTCAGCGGCGCATAGACTTCACTTGCCGCCTTGACGCTTTCCACAACGGCAGCATCGCCACCCTTGACGACTTTCTTGCCAATCGCTGGCAGCTCAACGAACACAACATCACCCAATTGTTCCTGGGCATGATTGGTGATGCCAATTGTTGCGATGTCGCCTGCAAGGCTCACCCATTCGTGGTCTTGAGAATATTTAACGGACATGATTTGTCTCCTTAGCGTTTGTAATTGTGAGGTATGAAGGGAAGCGTGGTGACTTGGGCCGGTAACAGCTTGTCACGCACGTTGAGTTGAAGTGGTGTTCCGGGCTTGGCGAATGCAGTCTCGACATAGCCCATGGCGACGGGACGGTTGGCGGTGGGGCCAAAGCCACCAGAGGTAATGATGCCAATCGTGCGCCCGGTCATATCGGTCACGACGGTTCCCTCACGGGCGGGAGCGCGTCCCTCCGGCTGGATACCCACCCGTTTGCGTGTCGGGCCGTTGGCAATTTCATTGAGAACGCGCGCTGCGCCAATGAAGCCACCTTCCATGCGGCGGCGCTTCTGAATGGACCAGAGAAGATCGCCTTCAACCGGGCTCGTCGTCGCATCGATGTCGTGCCCATAAAGGCATAGGCCCGATTCAAGCCGGAGAGAATCGCGCGCGCCAAGACCTATCGGCTTGACATCCGCATCGGCCAGCAGCATCGACCAGAGCCTTGGCGCATCATTGTCGGAAACTGAAATTTCGAAACCGTCCTCGCCAGTGTAGCCAGACCGCGAGATGTGGGCCACGACATCACCAAGCTTGAGAGATGCATAATGCATGAACGGGATGCCTGAAACGGCTGGATTGAACCTGGCGAGAACGGCTTCGGCTTTTGGCCCCTGCAGGGCAATCAGTGACATGCCCTTGCTGCGCTGGAGCTTTATGCCGGGGCCCAGGTGTTTTTCGATGTGATCGAAATCATGAGCTTTGCGGGAGGCATTGCACACGATGTAAAGCCAGCCGTCATTGACAAAGCGCGTGATCATCAGATCATCAAGGATGCCGCCCTGCCCATTGAGCAGCTGGGAATAGCGAATTTGCCGGGGCTTGAGGTTGAGCACATCGGCAGGAACGATGGCTTCCATGGCTGCAGCGGTAGTTGCGTGGTCTGGGCCCACCACAAAAGCCTGCCCCATGTGTGAAACATCAAACAGGCCCGCATTGGACCGGGTCCAGTTATGTTCGGCCAGAATGCCTGTCGGGTATTGCACCGGCATTTCATAGCCCGCAAAAGGCACAAGCTTTGCGCCGAGGGCCGCATGGGCAGCAAACAGGGCAGTACGCAAAAGGCTATCGTTCACATGGAACTCCTGACAATCGTAGACAAGTCCCTACGCAGAATTGCGTATTGACCTGCCCCCTCTGTCAGAGAACCTGAGAGTTTTCATCCAAACCGTCACTCCGACACGGCAAGACTTGCTCCTACGGTGAGACGGACAAACGCCGTCTGCTCTCCAGAGTTCAAAACGCGGCGGTCCTTTTGCCTGAGAGTTTCCGGGGCGGTTGCTCCTTCGGCGCTAGGGTTGCCCCCAATCTCTCCCGCTTGGCGTTTAAGCGAACAGGCATGACGCTAGAGCGACACGGGACAAAAGGCAAGGGCGCGCGCACCTGTAATGTTGACAACTGGCCCAACCCCTCGCATGTAAGCGCCATGCTGAAACCGTCGCTCACCCTGCTGTTGGCCGCCCCGCGTGGATTTTGCGCAGGTGTGGTACGGGCCATTGATGTTGTGGAGCGGGCGCTGGCGCTCTATGGGGCACCGGTTTATGTGCGCCATGAAATTGTGCATAACAAGTTTGTGGTGGACGACCTGAAGGCCAAGGGCGCTATTTTCGTTGATGAACTGGATGAGATTCCCGAAGGTGATAGGCCGGTTATCTTCTCCGCCCATGGCGTTCCCAAGGCTGTTCCTGCCGCTGCCAGCGTGCGCAAGCTCTTCCAGATTGATGCCACCTGCCCGCTGGTTACCAAAGTTCACATGGAAGCCCAGCGCCATCACACGGAAGGGCTGGAGATCGTCTTGATCGGGCACAGGTTTCATCCGGAAGTCATTGGCACCATGGGGCAGCTTCCGGAAGGGGCCATCACCCTGATCGAGACCGTTTCGGATGTTGAAGCACTTGACGTACGTGACCCCGCAAAGCTTGCCTACGTCACCCAAACCACACTCTCGATTGACGACACCCGCGATATCATCACGGCATTGCAGAAACGCTTTCCGCAAATCCGGGGACCCTTGCGGGAGGATATCTGCTATGCCACGACAAACCGGCAAGAGGCGGTAAAGTCGATCGCCAATCGCATCGATCTCCTGCTGGTGGTAGGTGCACCGAATTCTTCCAACTCAAAGCGATTGGTTGAAGTTGGCGAGAAGAATGGCTGTGCCCGGGCCCTGCTGGTGCAGCGCGCCACGGATCTGGATTGGACCCAGCTGGGCGGGCTTCACACCATTGGAGTTACGGCAGGTGCTTCGGCTCCGGAGGTCCTGGTAAATGAGATCATTGATGCGTTCCGGCAACACTATGACGTCAGCGTTCAAAACGTGGTGCTGCGTGAAGAACATGTTTCTTTCAAATTGCCCCGTGAATTGCGTGATGCGGCAGTGACATGAGCGAAGATGCTGTTGTTGTGCACACCGATGGCGCCTGTTCCGGCAATCCCGGGCCTGGTGGTTGGGGGGCCATTCTCGATTATAAGGGCAGCCGCAAGGAGCTTTCTGGTGGCGAAGCAGAAACGACCAATAATCGCATGGAGCTGACCGGCGCCATTGTTGCCCTGGAAAGCCTCAAGCGGGCCTGCAAGGTGGAGATGCACGTGGATTCAGCCTACGTGAAAGACGGCATTACCAAATGGATCTTTGCCTGGAAGCGCAATGGCTGGAAAACCGCCGACAAGAAACCCGTGAAAAATGTCGAGCTCTGGCAACGCCTTGATGAAGCGATCAAGACTCATGACATTTCATGGCACTGGGTTAAGGGGCACGCCGGCCATGCCGAAAATGAGCGGGCCGACGAACTTGCCCGCGAAGGCATGGCACCCTTTAAAGCTGTGCGAGGATAGTATCGGCGCCGGATACATTCACACCCGGCTTTTCCTCGATGTTCAACGTCGATACAATGCCGTTGTCGACAATCATTGAATAGCGCCGCGAGCGCTCCCCCATTCCGGAGTCCGGGAAGAAACGGCTGAGACCAACGGCCTTCGAGAACACCGCATTGTCATCCGCCAGCATGACAATCTTGCCTTCGGCACCGGTTTGTTTGGCCCATGCATTGACCACGTGAATGTCATTCACGGTTATGCACACTATGCTATCCACGCCCTTGGCCTTGATGGCATCAACGTTGCTCAGAAAGCCCGGCAGGTGATTCATGCTGCAGGTTGGCGTGAAGGCTCCGGGTACGGCAAACACGACGACTTTGCGGCCCGCAAAAATAACATCGGTTGCAACTTTCTGCTGGCCATCACCCGTCATGGTCAAAAATTCTACTTGTGGAAGCTTGTCACCGATAGCAATCGTCATGGATCATCCTGCCTAGAGTTATGTGTTGGAGTTCACTTAGTTGACTGTAACGGTTTGTTCAATGCCTGTGTTGCCACTGGACAGGGTCAATTTCAGGGGCAAGTCTTGCAGGCGGGCCAGGTCCTTCACATTGAAAAGTGGCAACCAGGCTTCCCCTGCTGCAATGT
>JANMKJ010000228.1:0-8313 GCA_031371945.1 Rhodobiaceae bacterium | reverse complement strand
GGGTGACCTTCACCTTGTCGCCTTCTTCGAAGAAGCGCTTGATGGCCTTCATCTTGACCTCGTAGTCATGGTCATCGATCATCGGGCGCATCTTGATCTCCTTGATCTCAATGACCTTTTGCTTCTAGCGGGCTTCGGCAGCCTTTTTCTGTTCCTGGAATTTGAATTTGCCGTAATCGAGGATCTTGGCCACGGGTGGCACGGCATCGGGGGAAATTTCAACCAGATCAAGGTTTGCTTCCTCGGCCATTGCGAGGGCTTGACGGGTGGGAACAACGCCCACATTCTGTCCGTCGGCTCCGATGAGGCGCACTTCGCGCGCGTCAATGCGGTGGTTGATCTTGTTGCCTTCTTCTTTTTGCGGGGGGGCGGCACCGCGTGTAAGTGTTGGCCTCCTTGGGGGTATGCTCAAGTGTGTCAGTTCTCCATGTTGTGGTCTTTCCGGTTGTCGAATCCGGCATAACCGTTAAGTGGTGAGCTTTAGACCTTGAAGCAAGCCCGCCGTCAAGACGAGCTGAAAAATAAGGGTAATTTTGATGGCAAGTGTGGATTTTGAGCAAGCGCCCGATGGTTCGAGGCTGGCCTACATGCAGGATGGCCCGGCCGATGACGTTGGCCGCTGCGGCTTCTTCTGGCTGGGTGGCTTCATGTCCGACATGAAGGGGGCAAAGGCCGAAAGCCTGGCGGTCCTCGCCCGCGAAACCAGAAGGCCTGCCACCCGCTTTGACTATTCCGGCCACGGCCAGTCGGGCGGGCTGTTCGTCGACGGTACCATATCCGCCTGGCTTGAGCAGGCGACCCACATGTTCATGACCAAAACCAATTCCAAGCGCATCATCGTGGGGTCCAGCATGGGGGGATGGCTCGCCCTGCTCATGGCCAGATTGCTGATCAGGGATGATCCGCGCCATGCGAGGCGCATTGCCGGTATCGTTCTCCTGGCCCCAGCGGCCGACATGACCGCCGATCTGATGTGGGATGAATTCTCACCCGCAATCCGCAGCGAGCTGGAGCAGCACGGCGTGTATCACCGGCCATCAGAGTATGGCGAGCCCTATGCCATTACCTTGAAGCTGCTGAAGGATGGTGCCAGGCACCTGCTGCTGCAAAAGGGCATGGAGCTCAAATGCCCGGTCCGCATCCTGCAGGGCAGCGACGATACTGACGTGCCGCCAGCCCATGCGCTGAAAGTCTTCGAAGCCATTTCTGGCCCGGATGTGAGCATGACGCTCATCAAGGATGGTGACCACAGGCTGTCAACGCCCGGCAATTTGAGGCTGATGTGCGAAACCGTGTCCCAGCTCGCGGTGCGGGCAGATGGTTGAAATTCCACGTTAAAAATTTCCGTTAAGGTTAACCATTCACTAACTTTTCAGGAAGCGCTGGTGAATTGGGTGTGAACAGGTGAGGTTAACAGGTGTGTTTAACGTGAGGCCAGCGGTTCAAATCGGTCTCTAGCGTTCAAACACGAAGTGGGCGGCCTTTACTTAACCTCAGGAGGGATAAGTGAATCCACTAACCAACGACAACAAGAAAAAAAATGCCTTTGATCTTTCGGCGTCGGAGTCGCCAAAGAAAAAGCCCGAGAAGAATCCGTATAAGGTTGTAACCCGCAAGCAGCCTGATCTTGTCACGGCCCTCATGCCGCTGCCACCGCGCCCGGTCATGGAACCGCGCCCGCCCAAATCCCTCATCAACCAGAATATCCTGGAAGCCCTGGCGGACGATCCCGATCCCGCCGCAACCCTGTCCGGCATTCGCAAGCTGCTCGTCGGCCCCACCCGCAATCTGCACGACGCGATGTTTGAAGAGCTCGTCACCATTCTTGAGGAGTCGGACCACGACGTACAGCGCCAGTTGGGTTCGCTGGAAATGCGGTGGACCAGTATTGCCGCTGTGTCGGAAAACCTGCAGGCCGAATCCGAAACCATCCGTACCCACACGGAAAAACTGTCGAATTACGTGGCAGCGGAACTTACGCGCATTGAAACTGCTCAGCAGATCAAACTTTCTGAATTGTTCATGACTATCGATGCGAAAATAGAAAAGCTGGCGGCAAAATTTGAAAGCGAAATAAGGGAGCTGGCGGAAAAAGCGGCAAGGCCGGTTGTGGAAGCGGCTCAGGCGAGGCCCGTCGGGGACGAAGAGGAAGCCAAACCGGCATCCCTTCCCCATATCAGCCTGGCAGACCGCCTGCGTGCGCTACGGGAGAGTTGAACGGGTCAGTACCGGTTTAATCTTTCCTGCCCTTGACACGCTTTCTCATGCCGCGAAAAAGATACTTGGTGATTTCAGCATTGACCAAGAGAAGTGCTGCAAGAACATCCAGCTGTTCGAATTCTTCCTTGGTTGTCATGCGTTTACCATCGCGAATGTAGGCGTAGGCGACTTCCATCGCATCGCTCACCATGCCAATGGCAAGCGCCAGTGGTGGCTTGGACTTCACTCCGAATGTCATGATAACCCCCTTTTTGCGCAGTGATGGGCCACCAGGTTATCCGCTGGTGTCCAGTGAGTTCAGAAACCGCAAAATAACAGCAGCGCTGCCCTGAGCCTTTTGGGCGGGACATACAACTGTGCTTCCCCGGCCATAATAAGAGGCAGGCACAAATACAACGATGTCATTGTAAAGAGGTTCCTACCTCCAGGGCTAGATGTCTAACCAAGTCTCAACCTTAGCATGTGTGCGGCCAAATGCCAAGTGAATTCTGTAAACTCCGGGTTTACTAAAAACCTGAGCTTTTCGTTTCACATATTGAAATAGTGAAATGGAAACGCTATGTTCCTTGCATGAGCAACCTACCCAGGGAGAAAAGATGATGGCAAACGCAGTGGCCAATATCATCAGTGACTTGCGAACCCGTGGCGGCCTGAAGGGGCTGGATGTTGCGAATATTGCCTCTGTTTCACCGGCCACAGTTTCGCGGTGGACCACGGGGAATGCTCTGCCCCATCCCAAAACCCAGCTTGTCATTTCCGATCTGCGATACATCGTCGACAGGCTTGCCGATTTCTACACGCCGGAGGAAACGCGAATCTGGCTTTACTCCAAGCATCGCCTGCTGGCCGGGCAGCGCGCCATTGACTTGATCCATGATGGCAAGGCCGACGAGGTCCTCGCCGTCATCGCCAGCCTTGACGAGGGAACCTTCACTTAAGAATGAGCACCCCACTGCGGCATGAACGTTCCTTGCTGGATGCGCTCGATGTTCCAGGCGTGCGCGTGGCAAAAACTGTCTGGCGCATAACCCGGGCCGGACGCGAGCCGTTGCGAGGCTCTGCCTTGCATGGCCGTTGGGGTGTCAGCGGGGAATTTTCGGTCCTCTATACCAGCTGTGAACGGCAAGGCGCGCTGGCAGAAATCGGCTACAGGCTGGAACTTGAACCGGTGTGGCCAAGCAAGATCGAACACACGCTGCACGAACTGGAAGTCGTGTGCCACAACGTTCTGGATTTGAGTGACATGGATTTCCTCGCAACTCTCGGGGTCGACGTTGCAAAATACAAATCCCTGGATTATTCGGTAACGTCGAAGTTAGCCTCGGCTGCTGCGTTCCTCGAATTTGACGCCATCCTCGTTCCCTCGGCAAGATATCCCTGCAGAAACCTTGTCATCTTCAGCGACCGCCCCAACAAGGTTGACGTCATAGGGTCTTCCCAAGTTGACTGGACGAAATGGCGGCAGAGCAAAAATTAAACTTTCAATCAACCCAGCTCTGCAACTGCTTCAACTCCGTCATTCCGGCGTGCACCGGAATGACGAACAAGATTGATAGCTCAGACGCTAAAAGCGGACGTTTTAATTACACATCCAAATTTGCCACATTCAGCGCATTTTCGCGGATGAAATCACGCCGGGGTTCAACCACGTCGCCCATCAGCTTGGTGAAGATATCATCGGCTTCATCAAGCTCCGACACTTTTACCCGCAGCAGCGAACGCACGTTTGAATCAAGCGTGGTTTCCCACAGCTGGTCCGGGTTCATTTCGCCGAGGCCCTTGTAGCGCTGCATGGAAATGCCCTTGCGGCCCGCGGCGAACACGGCTTCCAAAAGATCGAGGGGGCCGTGGATGACGGAATCGGAATCCTTGCGGCGGAGCTTGGCGGGCCGGGTGTATATCTCCTGCAAATGCGCCGCCTTCTTGTCCAGGCGCAGCACGTCGGCAGAGCCGATGAGCCTTGCATCAATGACGGAGCTTTCCTTCACGCCGCGCACCTCGCGCGAAAATGCAAGCCCGCCATCTTCGGTGACAGAGCCGGTCCAGCCGCGCTCGGTTTCCTCGGAAATAACATCCAGCCGCCGCGCGATATAGGCGGCTGCAGCCACGGCATGGTCGCTGAGGGAAATGGCGTTGGGATTGAGAACCCCGGCAATGGCCGCCTGCTCAATGACATTGCGCGAATAACGCGAATGCAGGGCTTCCAGAGCCGTGCGAATGGAAAGTGCTTCTTCGACAATGGCGCGCAGATCGCCACCACCGCGCTCACTGCCGTCGGCAAGCGCCAGCACCGTGCCGTCGAGCCCGGTTTCGATGAGGTAATCTTCCAGTGCTTTGCCGTCCTTCAGGTATTGCTCGGAAGTGCCGCGCTTGACTTTGTAAAGCGGTGGCTGGGCGATGTAGAGATAGCCCCGGTCAATCACCTCGGGCATCTGCCGGTAGAAGAAGGTGAGCAGCAGGGTCCGGATATGGGCACCGTCCACGTCGGCGTCGGTCATGATGATGATCTTGTGGTAACGCAGTTTTTCAATGTTGAAGCCGTCGCCGTTTTCATCCCGGCCAATGCCGGTGCCAAGGGCGGTAATCAGGGTGCCGATCTGTTCAGAACTCAGCATCTTGTCAAAGCGGGCGCGCTCAACGTTGAGGATCTTGCCGCGCAACGGCAGCACCGCCTGGTTTTCGCGGTTACGCGCCATCTTGGCAGAACCACCGGCCGAGTCCCCCTCGACGATGTAAAGCTCGGTCATGGTGGGATCACGGTTCTGGCATTCCGCCAGCTTTCCGGGCATGCCCGCCATGTCAAGCGCACCCTTGCGGCGGGTGAGGTCACGGGCCTTGCGCGCTGCTTCACGCGCCGCTGCCGCTTCTGCAACCTTGTTGACGATGATCTTGGCATCCCCTGGATGCTCTTCAAACCAGGCGCTCAACTGTTCATTCACCAGTCCCTCGACCACGGGGCGTACCTCGGATGACACAAGCTTGTCCTTGGTTTGCGACGAGAATTTGGGGTCTGGCACCTTCACCGAAAGCACGCAGGTCAGGCCTTCGCGCGCGTCGTCACCGGTGATGGCGACCTTTTCTTTTTTTGCAATGCCGGAAGACGCCGCATAGGTATTGATCACGCGGGTGAGCGCACCACGAAAGCCCGCCAGATGCGTGCCGCCATCGCGCTGCGGAATATTGTTGGTAAAGCACAGCACGTTCTCATGGTAGCTGTCGTTCCACCACAGGGAACATTCAACCGAGAGGCCGTCCTTCTCGCCGAAAATGGTAATGGGATCCTTGAGGGCCGGCTGCTTGGTGCGGTCAAGATAACGCACGAAGGCCTGGATTCCGCCTTCGTAAAACAGTTCCACATCCCGCGGCTCGACACCACGATGGTCGCTCAACAGAATGCGCACCCCGGAATTGAGGAACGCAAGTTCGCGCAACCGATGCTCTATCGTGGCAAAATCAAATTCGGTTTTGGTGAACGTGGCAGGCGACGGCAGGAAGGAAACTTCCGTACCCTGCTTGCCCTCGGCTGATCCCAGTGTTTGCAATGGGCCATCCGCATCGCCATGGGTGAAATCAATACGATGGATTTTGTTGTCGCGGTAGATCGTCAGCTTCAGCCAGATCGAAAGCGCATTGACCACCGATACGCCAACTCCGTGCAGGCCGCCTGACACTTTGTAGGAATTCTGGTCGAACTTGCCGCCCGCATGCAGCTGCGTCATGATCACTTCGGCAGCAGACACACCTTCGGATTTGTGAATGTCGGTGGGAATGCCGCGGCCGTTGTCCGTCACCGTACACGAGCCATCGGCATTGAGTGTCACCGTCACCCGGTCGGCGTGGCCGGCAAGCGCTTCGTCAATGGCATTGTCCACCACCTCATACACCATGTGGTGCAGGCCCGAGCCATCATCCGTGTCACCGATATACATGCCGGGGCGTTTGCGCACCGCATCAAGGCCTTTGAGAACCTTGATGGAATCTGCATCATAGAGGGGGGTGGAAACGGCGGCGGCGGTCTGGTTGGGCATCAGGCTCTCTTCATCTCTGCAATCTTACCCGCTTCCACATGGAAGCATTGGGCACCGGAGCTCAATCCGGTAAATAAATGGTCGTCGGTTCCGGTCATCCAGGCCTGGCTTCCCAGCGCTTCCAGGGCCTGGAAAAGCCCTGTTCGGCGGGTGCTGTCCAGGTGGGCTGCAACCTCATCCAACAATAGCACAGGTGCAACGCCAGACACAGTTTTAACTGCATGTCCCTGGGCTAAAATCAGGCCTATCAACAAGGCTTTTTGCTCGCCAGTTGAGCATTGCGCGGCGGCCATTTCCTTGGGGCCATGGATGACAGTGAGGTCACTTCGGTGGGTTCCCTTGAGCGTTCGACCCGCGATGGCGTCGACCCGTCGCGAATCAGCCAGCAGCTTACGATATTCATCCTCGGCACGCACGGCCGGCATGGCCGCAACCAGCGCCTCGATTTCACCGTCGATGGCAATCAGGCCCCAGGGGAAGGTGGTATTCTGGCGCTGCAGATGGATGTGTTTTTGCAAGGCCTCAATCGCCGCCAGCCGTGCGGCTGCAATGGCCACCCCCGCCTCAGCCATGTGTGCCTCAAGGCTGCCCAGCCACACGGGGTCAGGTCGGGTTTCCTGCAATAAAAGGTTACGCTCGCGCATGACCTTTTCAAATACAGCCACCCGCGACGCGTGCTCCGGGTCAAAGGTTGCCACCAGTCGGTCCATAAACCGCCTGCGGTCGCCCGCAGGGCCTGCAAAAAGCCGGTCCATGGCAGGTGTGAGCCACAGCATGCGCATGTATTCCCCAAGTGCCCCTGAGCTTTTCTGCAGGTGTCCGTCAATCAGCACCACCCGGCCCGTGGAGCTGCCATCGGCTTCGCCCGCTGCAAGGCTCCAGCCTGTTCCCAGTTTGACCTCGTGGTGGGGTGACGAAACCTCCGCCGCAATGGCCCAGGAATGGGTAGACTGCAGCGAGGCCAGCTCATCGAAATTGGCACCCCGCAATCCCCGTCCGGGCGATAACAGCGAAATCGCCTCCAGCAGGTTGGTCTTGCCAGCTCCATTAGGGCCCGAAAGTGCGATGAGGCGTGCCGAGACATCCAGCCGGAGGCCGGAATAATTACGAAAATTCGTCAAGGTGAGACGGGTTAAGAGAAGGCCAGCTGAATCAGTCACAACGCCGTCTGGTTTACACCCGCATCGGCATCAAAACATAGAGGGCCTGCTCATCCCCGGGGTCGCGCACGATGGTGGGCGAGCCCGCATCCGCCAGGTGAAAATGGATGTTGTCCGACTTCACCTGGGCCGCCACGTCAAGCAGGTAGCGGGCATTGAAACCGATATCGATGGGGTCATGGGCGTATTCCACTGGCATTTCTTCTTCGGCGGAACCGGAGTCCGGATTGTTGACGGTGAGTGTCAGCTTGCCCTCGGCGATATTGAGCTTCACGGCGCGGCCCTTTTCCATGGAAATGGTGGAGACACGGTCCACCGCATCGGCGAAGGTTTTGGTGTCGACATCCAGCACCTTGTCATTGTTGCGCGGGATGACGCGCTCATAATCCGGGAAGGTGCCGTCGATGAGCTTCGAGGTGAGCACCAGATTGCCGACGGTGAAGCGGATTTTGGACGACGACAAGGCGATTTCAACGTCGCCGTCTTCGCCTTCCAGAAGCTTCACCACATCAAGCACGGTTTTGCGCGGCACGATAATGCCGGGCATGCCCTTGGCTCCCTTGGGGAGTGCGATCTGGGCCTGGGCCAGCCTATGGCCATCGGTGGCCACGGCGCGGAGCAGCGGGCCTGCCGCCACTTCATGGAGATAGATGCCGTTCAGGTAATAGCGGGTCTCTTCGGTTGAAATGGCAAAGCGGGTTTTCTCGATGAGGCCCTTGAGGTCGGAGGCGGGAAGCGAAAAGCTATTGGACAGTTCGCCGCTGGCAAGATCGGGAAAATCCTCGGGCGGCAGGGCCTGCAGGGCAAAGCGCGACTTGCCGGCAAAGACCGAGATGCGGCCCGCATCGGGACCCTGCTCGATTTCAAGCTGGGCCCCTTCGGGGAGTTTCCGCACGATGTCGTAA
>JANMKJ010000464.1:0-5172 GCA_031371945.1 Rhodobiaceae bacterium | reverse complement strand
AGTGGATGCGGTCCAAGATGGCAATTGAAACATTCTTGTAAACGGGCTCCGTGCGAAACAGCATCATGCGGCGATTTTCCGGCACAAAGGCAATTCCCTGCCCCCGCGCCGCCGCCGTTGACTTGAACGACCGTTGCGCCCCATTGAGCAGGAAGCGACCATGCTTCAACCGGATCTTTCCAAAAAGGGCCCGTGCCAGTTCAATCTGTCCGCAACCCATGAACCCATACACTCCGGTGATTTCACCGGCCCGCAATTTCAACGAAACATCACGCAGCAATTTGCCATCTCCGATGGTTTCTGCCGCCAGCACCACGGGCTTTGAATCATCTGCCGCAAGTTTGGCACTTTCACCCATATGCATGCCGATGGAACCGCGGCCGATCATGTGGGAAATGACCGCGTCCTTGGTGAGGCTTGCGGCACTTTCCGTGGCAACCTTCGCACCATTGCGAAACACCGTGACCGTGTCCGAAATCTCCAGGACGTCATCAAGGAAGTGTGAAATGAAAACTATGCCGCGACCTTCCGCCTTGATCCGGCGCAGCACTTCGAACAGGCGCTTGACCTCCGGCGGCGACAGAGCCGATGTGGGCTCATCCAGAATGATGATGCGCGCACCCGAAAACAACACGCGCGAAAGCTCGACCAATTGCTGCAGGCCAACAGGCAAGGATCCCATGCGTGTCTTGGGATCGATATCAAGGCCAAGACTGGCAATGAGCCGTGACGCCTCGCTGTTGATGCGACCCCAGTCCACGGTGCCGAGCTTGGTCAGGGGCTGGTGGCCCAGGAATACATTTTCACCCACGGTCAAATCCGGAATGGTGGAAAGCTCCTGGTGCACCATGCCAATGCCCGCCGCCAGCGCGTCCCGCGCCGAGCGGAACTGCACAGCGGTGCCATCCACCCGCATGTCGCCCTCGTAATCCGCATAGACCCCGGCGATGATTTTCATGGTGGTGGATTTGCCAGCACCATTCTCACCGACAAGGCCGTGGATTTCGCCTGCATGGAGCGTGAAATCAACATTCTTCAACGCAGCAATGCCGCCAAACGACTTCGACACGTTTGATAATTCAAGCAGGGGCGGCGAGCCGCCCCTGCTGTCAGTTTGAGCCGTCATGAACAGATCAGATCAGGAAGTTCTTCTGCAGCCAGAGATGGCCGGGTGCAGTTTCCTTGGTGATAACTGGGCCGTCGGCGAGGATGTAGTTTGGAATATCCTTACCGGCTTTTTCACCGCCCTGGACTGCCGCAACACCAGCAGCAACCGACCAGCCATGGATACGGCATGATGGATTGCGCACCGTTGCCAGCATCGTGCCGTCAAGTACGGCCTGAACTGCTGGCGGCATGGCATCAACACCACCGATGATGATTCCTTCACGACCCTTCTGCTTCATGACCTGGTGTGCTGCAAGCGCCATGTCGTCATTGTGGAAGAAGGCACCAGCGATCTCTGGATTCTGCGTCAGGATCGAGTCCCAAATGCGGGCAACCTTTGTCACATCCCAATCGGCAGGTTCTTCATTGATGACCTTCACGTCCGGGAAGTTGGACACGACCGACTTGAAGCCCTTGGCACGGCCCTGGGCACCGGAATGTCCAAGCGCTCCTTGGGTCATGACGACATTACCCTTGCCGCCGATGGCAGCCATGAGTTGCGAGGAAACCGCCGAACCCATCATCTCGTTGTCAGGAGCGATGAACGTGTGGATGGCAATGGTGCCTGGAGGGGCAACCAATGTATCCATGGCAATGACGGGGGTTCCCGCGTCAATCATTTTCTGGATAGGATCAGTGAGCGTGCCGATGCCGAATGTCTGGATGGCGACGAAATCCCACTTCTGGGTTGCCATGTTGTCAATGGCGGCGCGTTGCTTGGTGGCTGCGAGTTCACCGTCAAACCAGGTGATTTCGACATTCATCAGCTTGGCCCAGGCTTCAGCGGCCTGCTTGCCCTGCGCGCACCACGATGCCTGAAGTCCGGCATTCGAGAAGGCAGCCTTCATTGGCTTTCCGGCAGGTGCCAGGGCTTGCGCCATGGCAGGATCAAAACCTGCATCGGCAAACAATGCGCCGGCAAGAGCTGTAGCCCCAATCGCCTTGAACACATCACGGCGGGTTTTTGCTTCATTGATAAGATCGTCAAGCATTCGGAATTCTCCCATTAATTTTTTTAGGAAGGCACGGCTCGCAAAGTCTCCCGGTGGTTTTTCTTTTTAAGGGTGAAACCGCTTGCATCCTTCACGCGAAATCTTGCAGCCAAGAGGGCTAGCTGTCAAATCTTATTTAATCATACAAATCAGTTGAATGACGTTGCAGTGCAAAATGGCGAACACGACATCAACCAGCGTGTCCCCATGTCAGTCCTGCAAGCGTGCCGTTGGCCGGTCGATATTCGCAGCCTACGAATCCGTCATAGCCAGCACTGTCAAGATACTGGAAAATTCGCGAATCATCCAGTTCGCCCGTCAGCGGTTCATGCCTGTCCGGAACCGAGGCAACCTGAATGTGACCAACAATCGGCAGCAACGCTTCAAGGCTTTTCAAGACGTCTCCATGAATGATCTGCCTGTGGTAGATGTCATACTGGAGCTTGAGGTTTGGCAGCTTCAAATCGCCAATGAGTCCTGCCGCTTCATCAAAACTATTAAGGAAGTAACCCGGCATGTCACGCCCGTTGATGGGCTCGATCAGGATTTCAATGCCCAGTGGCGCAAAGCTATCACAGGCCTTTTTGATCCCGTCCCTGTAGGCTTTTTGGCACAAGGCGTCTCCAGGGTTGGCATTGCCCGCCATGAGATGCAGACGCTTTACCTGCGTTGCTTCTGCATAGGGCCTGGCCGTTTCCAGCGCACTGCCAAGTTCTTCGGCGCGCAGTGGCAGGGCGGCAATCCCGCGATCACCGGCATCCCAGTTTCCCGGTGGCAGGTTGAACAGTGCCTGGGTCAGCCTGTGGCGGGAAAGCCGCTGGGCAATGTCGTCGGGCTTGAAGGCATAGGGGAAAAGATATTCAACCGCCGTGAACCCCGCATCAGCCGCAGCCGAAAACCGGTCGAGGAATTCCCACTCGGTAAACATCATGGAAAGGTTTGCTGCAAATTTAGGCATGGGGTTCAACTCACATCAGGTTTTGCCGGAAGTTCAAGGCCCGTCATGTCGGCGATCATCCGCGCAACAGATGCATCATCGTCATGCTCATAGCCCGACGCTGCCGTCATCAGGAACATTTGCAAAGCCGTGGCCGCGATTTGCAGCGGAAATTTTTCACGCCGGCCCATGTCGCTCACGATGCCTAAGTCCTTGGTGAAAATACTGACGGCACTCTTCGGGGCGTAGTCGCCCTCCAGCACGTGTGGTACTCGATTTTCAAACATCCAGGAATTTCCGGCGGAAGCCGTAATGACCTTGAACACTGTCGGCATATCAAGTCCCAGCTTGCGTGCAAACGTGATGGCCTCGCAGGCCGCCGCAATGTGAACGCCGGCCAGCAACTGGTTTACCATCTTGAACGAAGCACCAATACCTACCGCATCACCCAGTTCGTAAACGGTAGTTGCCATGGCGTTGAGCACAGGCCGGGCCTTGACAAAGGCTTGTGCTGTTCCAGAGGCCATCACCGTCAACTGCCCGGCAGCAGCCTTTGCCGCACCACCGCTGATCGGTGCGTCAAGATAGTGCAGGCCAAGTGCTTCAGCCTTTGCTGCAAAGCGCCGCGCATCATCAGGCGCCATCGTGGCACAGGAAATAATCACACCATCCGGCGCCATGGCATTCGCGGCGGCATGCTCGCCAAACAGGATTGACTCGGTCTGGGCGGCATTCACTACCACGACGATGAGAATGTCAGCGTTCAGTGCAGCGCCGGCAGCACTGGAAGCACCCGCTCCGCCCCCGTCAACAAGTTTCGCCATCGCCGCAGGATTGATATCAAACCCCGTGACGGCCAAGGCTTTCTTTGCGACCGACAGCGCCATGCCCAATCCCATTGAGCCCAAACCAATTATGCCAACTTGCGTCATGCCTTAATCCAGTCCCTTAACCCGCTGTGGGAAATCGCCGCTTCAAATCGGCAATCTGCTCTTCGTTCAAATACCGGGTGGGCCGCCCGTGCAGCAAAAGATAGAGCCGCGCGGTTTCCTCCAGCTCTTCAATCGCATCAATGGCTGCCGAGAGTGACGTACCCGCAACCACTGGCCCGTGATTTGCCAAAAGAACGGCTGCATGCTTTGCCGCCAACCTGCCGACCGCTTCCCCCAGGCCCTGATCCCCCGGCGCAAAATAGGGAATGAGCGGTAGCTTGCCCACCCGCATGACGTAGTAGGCCGTGATCGGCGGCAACACGTCGTCGTGGTTGATGCCATCGAGACATGACACTGCAACTGAATGCGTGGAATGCAAATGCACAACCGCACCGGCAGCCGATCGCTCCCGGTACATGGCAAGATGCAAGAAGCTTTCTTTCGTGGGCGCATCGCCTGAGATTAGTTTCCCGGATTCATCGATTCTGGAAAGGCGCGCAGGGTCAAGCTTTCCCAACGACGAGCCGGTTGGTGTCATCAACCAGCCACCCTCGACCCTGACGCTGATGTTGCCGGAACTGCCAAACGTCAGGCGACGCTCGAACATCGAGCGTGCCATGTCAACGATGAGCTCGCGTGCCGCCACTTCATTCATGGAAGTGCCGCAAGTGCTTCAGCAAAAAAACCCGGGCCGCCGAAATTTCCGGACTTGAGGGCAAGCGCATAGGACGTTTCACCATTCGAAAGGGTGGCAGGAACTCCAGGCACAATTTGCGGCCCAATCTCAAGTGCGTCAACACCGAGCGAAGACACAACCGCACCCGACGTTTCCCCGCCCGCTACGACAAATCGCCGGACGCCGGAAGCAGCCAGTCCCTTGGCAACCGCAGCAATAGCACCCTCAATGAGGGCGCCCGACTCCTCTCGTCCAAACGTGGCCTGGGTAGCCGCAACCTGAGACGCATCCGCACTGGCGTAGATCAGCACCGCCGCAGACGTGCCGTTGGCAGCAAAAAATTCCAGCGCTTTCGCAACATGGCCATCAAAGTCACGCACCAATTCCTGCGGGCTCAGCATGAAAGACGGCGAAGTTTTTTTCATTTCAGCGACCTGCGCCAGGGTTGCCGTTGAACAGCTGCCCGAC
>JANMKJ010000163.1:0-13033 GCA_031371945.1 Rhodobiaceae bacterium | reverse complement strand
CCTATCAGCTTTATCTGACCGAGGGTTGGGCCAATGATGCGGTGCGGAACGGGCGGCTGGGATGCTTTGAATAGGTTCCACCGCGGCCGACCCACACATCCGTTGTATCGTTGGCGCGAATGGCAGGTTTTACCTTGCTCTTCTTGTACACGCCCATTTCCACCAGGGCTTCCAGATTGGACACTGACGTGAGCATGATATCGACGATGTCCTGTTTCACGATTGCGGCAATGTTCTTGAGGAACTCCGCGCGGGTGACGTTGCGTGTGGACGTGCCGTCCTTTTCGCGCTTTGGCCCGCAGCCCGCAAGGCTTGGCCCCATGTCCGGGTCCTTGGCATCGGCGATGATGAAATCACTGCGCTTGTATTTGCCTTTGTGAATGCGTGACAGTTTCTCGTCAAGTTTGAACATTGCTACCTGCTACTGGAATGAATTGGAGTGAGAGTTAAACCGGAGGCAATGATAGAAGCTTGCGGGCCTCAGGGATAGTGGCGGGATGCCTGTTAAATGCGCTGCAGAGTTGTGCCACACGCGACACAAGTTCAGCGTTTGAGGTGGCAAGCCTGGTATCGTCCCAGCGGATATTGTCTTCAAGCCCGGTGCGGCAGTGGCCGCCACGCTCAAGGCACCAGTGGTTGACTTCAAGCTGATGCCGGCCAATTCCGGCTGCCGTCCAGGTCGAATCCGGTGCCAGGCGGGTGATTTCATCCACCATGAAGTCAAAGGCCTGGCGGACGGCAGGCATGGCATTTTTGACGCCGAACACGAACTGTACGTGGAGCGGCTTCTTGAGCATGCCTTCGTCGGCCAGGCGCAGGGCCTGGTACAGCATGGAAAGATCAAAAACCTCTATTTCCGGCTTGACGTTGTGGGTGAGCATTTTTTGAGCAAGTTCGGCCACCAAAGCAGGATGATTTTCATAGATGATCGTCGGGAAATTGCAGGAGCCGGTGGACAACGACGCCATGTCGCAGCCCAGGTGCAACATGCCGCCGCGTTCAGACCCCTTGCCGGAGCGGCCACCGGTTGAAAACTGGACGATCATGCCGGGGCAAGTCTCACGCAAACCCTCGAGCAGGGCGGCAAATCGGGCGGGATCGGACGTAGGCGTTTGATCGTCGTTGCGGACATGGACGTGGGCGATGGTGGCGCCCGCGGCAAAGGCGGCACGGGTCGACTCTATCTGTTCGGCTACAGTGATGGGAACAGCTGGGTTATTTTCCTTGCGCGGAACCGAGCCGGTAATTGCCACGGTAATGATGCAAGGTTTGCTCATGTAGCCCTGGTTTTTTTGCGTGTCTTGCTTTCAATTACATCATCGGAATTTTTCAGAAGCACCTGAACCGCGAGCCGGGCGGCCTTGGGATTGCGGTTACGGATGCTGCGCTCGATCTTGTCGTGCAGGTCTTGGGCGTAGTGCAGGTCATTGGCCTGCCTGGTGATGAAAATGAAGAGGTTGTTCAAGGCCTGGTCGATGATAACGCCGAGAGGCAGAAGTAATTCGTTGTTGGTGGCACGCAGAATTGCAACATGAAAGCGGACGTCTGCATCGGTGCGCAAGGAGAGGGAAGGTGCTGTTGCCATGTCATGGCAAGCGGCCGTGATTTCTGCCATCTGTTCGTCGGTATGAAATTGCGCAGCAAGGGCAGCTGCTTCCGGCTCAACAATATAGCGGAATTGCTGCAGGGATTTGAGAAATTTGTCGCGGTTTGGTGAGGTGGCGTACCAGGTCAGAATGTCATGGTCGAGAAGGCTCCAGCGTTCGCGCGGCTCCACACGGCTTCCAACCTTGGGACGCGATACCAGAAGGTTCTTGGCCATCAGGATCTTGATGGCCTCCCGCACGGCTGACCGGCTCACCTTGAAATCTGTTGCCCATTTTGCCTCATTCGGCAGAATGGATCCCGGTGGAAATTCACCACGCACAATGCGCTTGCCAATGGCTTCTGCAACCGAGGAATGGACACTGCCACTGCCGCGTTTCAAGGTCGGTATAGTTAGGTTCTTTGGTGATTTGTTCATTGGTGCTACTTGCCAAATAGTTAAGCATTTCAATGGCCTGTTGTCTAATCTATTCGCGTGTTGAGGACGGCCAAGGGGCAATTTCAGGCTGGCAGGTTTGGCGATTTTGGTTAAGGTTGTCGTTGAGGAGAACGTTCATTGGACAAACCTGCGGCACTCAATGTTTCATGGTGTGAAATCGACGGTTTGCCGCGGGATGTGGCGGATCATCGCTTCAACTATGGGGGTAGTCCTGAACAGTTTGGCGAATTGCGGTTACCGCCGACATCCAGTCCCCATCCAGTTATCGTTTTTATTCATGGGGGATGCTGGCTCAACAAATATGCGCTCGACCACGTTTCAGCAATTTCGCGGGCGTTGGCCAATGAGGGTTACGCGGTCTGGACATTGGAGTACCGCCGGATAGGTGATGCAGGGGGTGGCTGGCCTGGCACGTTTGAAGATGTTGCCGTGGGTGTGAACCGGCTGCAGGGTTTGGCGCCTCAGTATGACTTGCGGCTGGACCGGGTGATCGTCATGGGGCATTCGGCGGGTGGGCATCTTGCCCTTTGGCTGGCAACCCGGGGAAATCTGTCGGGGTCAGGCAACTCCGGCATCCCAGCAGCTTTATCCCTTTTTGCTGTGGTTGCGTTGGCGGGAATTTCTGATCTCCTGGCCTATGAAGCATTGGGCAACGAATGCGCTGCGTCGTTACCGGAGCTCTTGGGCGGAACGTCGCAGGAGCTGCCCGCGCGCTGGGCGGAGGTGGACCCCATGCAGTTGCCGGCGCCCAATATTCCGACCCATTTCATTCATGGCGAAATTGATTCCATAGTTCCGCTCGCGCAGAGTGAGACCATGTCCCGGGCCATTGGCGGTGAACTGCATGTGATTGCCGGTGGCGGACATTTTGACATGGTGTCGCCGCATACAGAAGCGTGGCAAACTATGTGCCGGGTGTTGAAGAGTATTTTGTTGTGACGAATTTTCCCAGTGTCTTGCGCGAGCGTATGCTTTCACCGGATGCAATTTTCATTCGCGGCGATGACGGGTGCATCATTACGTATCAGGACTACTGGGATCTTTCAGGCCGTCTGGCGAATGCGCTTTCTGAGCAGGGCGTGAAGATTGGCGACAGGGTGGCCGTGCAGGTCGGCAAAAGCGTGGAGGCGCTTGCGCTATTTTTGGCGTGTGCTCGGCTCGGTGCAATACTTCTGCCGCTCAATACGGCCTATACGTCCACCGAAGTGGCGTATTTTGTGGACGATGCGCAACCCGCTGTTCTTATCTGTGAGCCAGAGAAATTAGCCGTGTTTTCAACGCTTTGTAGAACAATCCTGACCCTTGATGATAACGGCGGGGGTACACTCCTGCATGGCCCGTCACCTCTATTCGAGGACGTGGCAACGACAATGGATGATCCAGTTGCCATTCTTTACACGTCGGGCACGACGGGAAAGTCCAAGGGTGCGGTTCTCACCCATGGCAACCTAGTATCAAATGCGTTGGCGCTGGTTGAGGCATGGGACTTTACGCCAAGGGACGTGCTCATCCACGCCTTGCCGATCTATCATACCCATGGATTGTTTACGGCAACCAATACAGTGCTGTTGAGCGGTGGCAGCCTGCTGTTCCGGCGCAAGTTTGATGCAGATGACGTTGTTGACCTGTTGCCGCAAGCCACGACACTGATGGGCGTTCCCACTTTTTATACGCGGCTGTTGGCCCACGATAAGCTGACACGTGACTTGGTCAGGCACATGCGGTTGTTTGTTTCGGGATCAGCACCCTTGCTGATTGAAACGCATCGGGCGTTTGAGGAAAAAACCGGACATGCGATTTTGGAACGCTATGGCATGACGGAAACCAGTATGAACACATCAAACCCCTATGGTGGCGAGCGCCGTGCGGGCACTGTTGGCAAGCCATTGAAGGGAATTGACGTTCGGGTGACCAATCCATCATACGGGATTGGCATGATTGAGGTACGTGGACCTAACGTGTTCCAAAGCTACTGGCGAAATCCGGAGAAGACCGCCGCCGAGTTTACTAAGGACGGATACTTCATTACAGGCGATCTCGGGTCGTTCGATGAACAGGGCTATTTGACCATTTCGGGGCGGGGCAAGGACCTGGTAATTACCGGTGGCTTCAACGTCTATCCAAAGGAAGTCGAAGTGGAGATTGACGCCTTAGCCGACGTCGTTGAATCGGCAGTGATCGGGCTGCCACATGGCGATTTGGGTGAAGCGGTCGTGGCCGTCGTCGTGGGGCGCAAGGGTGCTCCTGAAATCGATGAGAAGGTGATGATTGCTGCGTTGCAGACGCGGTTGGCAAAATTCAAAGTCCCGAAGAAAATCATTGCCGTCGCTGAGTTGCCGCGAAACGCCATGGGCAAAGTGCAAAAGAACCAGCTGCGGGCAACCTACGGCCGCCTGTTTCAGTCCTAGCGGCCGGTATGCACGCCGTAAAGATTGACCAGATGGATGACGGCAACCAGGCTTACAAAAGCCCCCAGGAACATGATGGGAGTCGTGGGAAGAAGCCCGGGCTCGAGGGTTTTCCGGGGCCGCCGTTCAAGCCAAGCCATGCCGCCCACGACCATCATACCAAGGGCTAAGCTCCCAAAAGTAAACAATAATTCAGAAGAATTGGGATTTGTAAACATTGGCTCGGTGTTTAAGTTGACAGTTCAGGTCGGCGTGACTATGGTCCGGCCAAATTCAGGGGCCAGCCCCATATTTAGGTGATGTTATGAAAGTTCGCAATTCTCTTAAGTCTTTGATCAAGCGTCACCGTGACAACAAGCTGGTGCGCCGTCGTGGACGGGTTTACATCATCAACAAAACCAACCCACGCTTCAAGGCGCGTCAGGGCTAAGACCCTATCGATGTGACGAAGATGTGATGCCGCGGCCGTTCATTCGGGCGCGGTAAATGCTTTTTTACGGGCGCATTTGAGCTATAGTGATGCCATGAGATGGCTTTGGGTATTTCCCCTCGCAGTTGGCCTTGTTTCTCCGGGCAGCTTTGCCCAAGCGGAGGAAAGTGCGGTTGGCCGAAAACTCACCCCCCATGAGATGCGTGAAGACACGCTTGATGGCCTGTTCGCGAAACTGCAGAAGGCGTCAAATGCGGACGAGGCCAAGCTGACGGAACAGAAAATCTGGGAAGCGTGGTCGCAGTCAGATTCGGTAACGGCGGATGTTCTGCTCAACCAGGCCGTCGCTGCCATGAACGCTGGCGATAACCGGGCGTCGTTTGCGATCCTGAACCAGGTGGTTGCCACTTACCCCGACTACGCGGAAGCCTGGAACAAGCGGGCTACGCTAAACTACATGATCGGCCGATATTTTGATTCCCTTGCCGATATTGACAAGGTGCTGGACCTGGAACCGCGGCATTTCGGGGCGCTGTCAGGGCGCGGGATGATCTACCAGACGCAGGAAAAATGGGGCGAAGCCCTCGCCGCCTACAGGCAGGCGCTGAAAATCAATCCGAACATGACTTCGGTCAAGGATGCCATTCGGCAACTGGAAAAACGCGAACGGGAGCTTTAGGTCTTTTTCCTGACTTCGGCCACGCGCAACATGTTGGTGGCGCCAGCAGCACCGAGAGGCACGCCCACGGTGATGATGATGCGCTGCCCGTCCTCGGCAAAACCTTCCGATGACGCAAACTGGCAAGCCGTCTCGATCATGTGTTCAAGGTCATCGGCGTTCGGTGTGAGTACACAGTGCTGGCCCCACGCAAGAGCCAGCCGTCGGGCCGTAGCCGGAATGGGTGTGAGGGTAATGATGGGCACATTAGGGCGCTCACGGGCCACCCGCATGGCCGTGGAGCCCGATTCCGTATAGCTCACGATGGCCGCCACCTGCAGGGTTTCGGATATGGAACGGGCGGCGGCTGAAATGGCGTCCGCGGTGGTAGGCTGGGGGTCATTGCGCTGGGCGTTCATGATGCCGCGATAAAAGCTGTCACCTTCGGCAGACTGGGCAATCTTGTCCATGGTCGCCACGGCCTTTTCGGGCCAGGCACCTGCAGCACTTTCAGCCGACAGCATGATGGCATCGGCACCTTCATAAACTGCGGTTGCGACGTCCGAAACCTCGGCGCGGGTAGGAACCGGTTCTACGATCATGGATTCGAGCATTTGCGTAGCCACGACAACGGGCTTTCCAGCGCGACGTGCGGCACGGGTAAGTTGCTTTTGTCGCGCCGGCACGGTTTCAAGCGGGAGTTCAACGCCCAAGTCACCGCGCGCCACCATGATGCCATCACAGTTTTTCAGGATGTCATCGAGGCACAGGAGGGCCGAAGGCTTCTCGATTTTGGCCATGACACCGGCACGGCCCTTGATGAGTTCGCGGGCTTCCATCACGTCTTCCGGACGCTGCACGAAAGACAGGGCAATCCAATCCACACCGATGGATGCAGCCGCTTCAAGGTCAGCGCGGTCTTTTTCTGTCAGGGCAGGGATGGGAAGCAGCGTGTTGGGAAGGTTGACGCCTTTTCTGTTGGAAAGTGTGCCACCAAAAATGATCGTGGTGTCGATCCTGTTGGGAGTGACGGCAGTGATTTCAACGCGCAAACGGCCGTCGTTAAGGAGCAGAAAATCGCCTACCTTGACCGAGACGAATATTTCAGGGTGCGGCAGGAAAACGCGCTTGTCATCGCCGGGCGTGGGGTCTGTATCAAAAATGAAAGTGTCGCCAGCCTTGATGATGGCTTCCTTGTAGGCGAAAGTGCCAATGCGGATTTTCGGGCCTTGCAGATCAGCAAGAATGCCGATGGGGCGCTGCATTTTAATTTCAACATTGCGGATGTGGCCGTGCAATTCGGCCAGCATCTGGTGGCTGGTGTGGCTCATGTTAATGCGGAAAACGTCCACACCTGCCACGAACAGCTTTTCAATCATGTCTGGGGTGGAAGACGCAGGCCCGAGAGTGGCGAGGATCTTTACTTTACGGTTTCTGCGCACTTGTGGTTATTTTCCCTGGGTGGTCTTTTCGCCGGACAGCGAAATGGTCCAGTCTGATTCTTCACCCGTGTCGACTTCGAAGAAGCCCGTTTTCTGGTAGCTGCGCTCGGTACAGTTATCCATGCCACGGATGGTGAAGATCTTGTCGCGAATGCACATCATTGACTTGCCGCCCCATGAACCGCCCTTATCGTAATCCACGGCATAAACGTAATAGTATCTTGCAATAAGTGCGCCCTTCAACAGGGTGAGGCATTTCTGGGGTTCGGCGGTCCACCAGCCTTCGCTGGCCCAGCCATCCTTGTCCTTGTAGCCGATTGCCACGCCAACCCGGCTGGCCGTATTATTACAAAGTTTGAGATCGGCGCGGGCCGGGGTTCCGGCAAAGCCTAAAAGCACCAAAGCGCTTAAGCTTGCAGCGAATGCTCGAACCATCCCTTGGCCTCCCAACACAAATCCCGAATCGTTCATAACATTCCTTTTAAGTCAGGTACATGCAAGTGTGAACCGACCGTACCTGGCCATTGGCTGGAGCCAGCCTATAGCATGTTCCCCCAATTTCACAAATCAGGTGTGGATGAGGCCCTGCACCCACTGGTAAGCTGGAAATAAGCCACTATGAAAGGCGTTATTATGGCCATGACACATGATGAGAAAACCCAAACCGAGCTCGAGGCTGCTGCCTACCGCAGGCTTTTGCAGCACTTACGCGAGCGCAGCGACGTGCAGAACATCGACATGATGAACTTGGCGGGCTTTTGCCGCAACTGCCTGTCCAACTGGTTTGAAGATGCAGCCAAGGCCCGTGGCCTGGAGGTCAGCCGTGACGATGCCCGCACCATGGTCTACGGCATGTCCCAGGACGCGTGGAAAGCCAAATTCCAGAAGTAACATCTCACATTAGAAAGGTAATAAACGCTGTGAACACGAAATCAAGTTTCGCCCAAGGGCAACTCAAAAGCATCGTTGAACGCATTGAGCGTCTGGAAGAAGAAAAGAAGACCATCGCCGCCGACATCAAGGAAGTTTATGCCGAAGCCAAGGGAAACGGCTTTGACACCAAGATCCTGCGCAAGGTGATATCACTGCGCAAGAAGGACGCCACCGAGCGTGAAGAAGAAGAATCCATGCTGGAACTTTACCTGCAGGCGCTTGGCATGGTGCCGGGGGAGACGGAGCAGGCGGCTTAACGACGGGGATCGTCATGCTGGCGCAGGCCGGAATGACGATGATGAAGTGTTACAGCTGGCCGAGCTTTTTCAGACCTTGAATAAGGTCGGACAGGTTGGTTGGCAGGCTGCCCTTGCCCTGGCGTTGTACCACCAGCATGTCACCCTTGCCCGATGCCGATTCCAGCATTGAAGCAGAGATAATGCGCGGCTTGACAGATCCTGTTGCGATGACTGTTTGGGCCTGGGCAGTTGGAACCAATGGATTGTCATTGGTGGTGAATTCCTGCGGAGCACCGTTCATACGAACGGCCTGATCAGGATTAAAGATCGCTGAATCTGGCCACCAGTTGATGTCACTGCCAGATGCCGAAGCCATCATGGGCTTCATCAGCGGGGCGTCGGTTGCTGTGCGATTACGGAGGGCTTCTGCAAAGCTGCCTTTGCCTTCGGCATTGGTAGCTTGCGCCGTATCGGTTTCCTCAGTCATCGTTTCTGCGCCTTCGACAACCCCAATGCTGTCAGCCACAACGGAAGGCTTGGTCCTGATCACTTCACTCGGCGGTGGTGCCATGGCGGGCTGGATGTTCACATCCATATTGACGGCAGCCATCACAAGAACCTCAATTGGCTTTGGCCTTGGCTTTGGGACGGGATAGCCTTGGACAATTTCCTTCGGCGCTTCCGGGGCCTGCTTGGCCGCTGGTTCCTTACTGGCCTCAGCACTCAGGTTTGCCATATCCTCGTCAACGGCGTCGTAGGACGTTTCAATATCAGGCGTATCTTCAACAGGGTCGGCAGAAGCCAGAAGGGTCATGTCCTTGCGGTTGAGCCTGGCGCCCATGGTCTTGCGGCCGTCACGGAAAATCTGCGCCATTTCAGTTCTGCCAATGGCAGGGCCCCAATGGCGAACGTGACCGGAATCGATGTGCAGGAAGCCCGTTGGGCCGCCCGAGCTGCGATAGTAGCCGACGCCGCCAACCTGGCGGACGAGGGCGCTATTGCGAATTTTCTTGGTCGCCACATCGGGGAAATAGATGTCGATGGCCTTGCCAATCATGTGCTGGCTCTTTTTCGCCACGTTGCGGCCGATGCGCTTGAGGAAGGCGTTGGTTCTGGGTGAGCGGTAGCCACACACAATGTGCACCGGGGCGTGCGAGCCCAAATCGGCATGGAGTTCCCACATGAGATCGATGGTCTTGGGGTCCATGGTGATCACTTCCTTGCGGCGCCAATCGCGCATGAGGTAGTTGATCTTTTTCATGGCCGAAGGAACATAGCGGCCGCCAACCATGTAAGTGACGGTGAGGCTTTCCTTGGTATGGGTATGGTATAGGGAAATGGTGCGGGTTTCGCCGCCAGCAATTGTTGGCGTGCCAAGGCCCGACCAAACGCCTGCAGACAGAGCTGCAGAGATGGCTGCTGAAGCCATGAGCTTTTTAATGCGACTGATCAATGTCTGACGATACCCAAGTTCCCAAGCACTTAACTTCATACACATACACACGCCGGGCGGAAATCCCGACTCCCCTTGGTTTTCCCGTCCTGAATGCAATCCACCTGCTGGATGGTTTACACCTAAACTGGACTTCAGACAACAATATGGCCACCGTGTGGCGACCGGAACCCGCCAATAGAATGAATTATTATCATTAACAGGAGCTTAAGCCGGTTAACCATGCCTGAAATAAGTCTTAAAATGTCAGTTCTGCACGAGTTTTTGGCTGGCCAAACTGTTGCGCAGGTCAACATTACTGACCAGGGCCCGCTGCATTGCTTCATCCCGGCCATAGATGTCGTTGAAATAGACCATTTTTCCAGTGGAATCAGGCCACGCCGTAAAATACGTGATATGGACGGGGATTTTCTTGGAAAGTGCCACTGACTGGCTCTTGCGGCCATCGGTCTCAGCATCCACCCGGGACCTATCCCATCCCAGCAGAACCGACGCGAACTCCCGTGGATTTTCCACGCGCACGCAGCCATGGCTGAAGGCCCTGGTGGTTTCAGCAAACAGGTTCTTGGTCGGAGTGTCATGCATGTAAATGTCATGCTTGTTGGGGAACAGGAACTTCAATTCGCCAAGGGCGTTCCCGCGTCCCGGAGGCTGCTGTACACCGAAGGGAATTTTGTTGCCGTAAGCGCCCCAATCGACTGAACGGGATGATACGACTTTACCCTGCTGGTTCACTACCTTGAAGCCTTGCCGGTCAAGATAGCTTGGATCGCTGCGGAGCTTCCGCAGGTATTCATTTACGATTATGGATTGTGGCACGCCCCACGATGGGTTGAACACAACGGTTTCCATTTCATCGTGGAAGGCCGAGGTTTGCGTATAGGGTTTGCCAACAATGACATTGCTGCGCCAGACCTGGTTTCCACGGTCCATGACCCGGACCTCGAACGCCGCCTGGTTGACGAATACATATTTGGAACCCAGATTCTTTGGTAACCAGCGCACGCGTTCCATGTTGGCTATCAGGCGCTGGACGTTTTTGGAATTGTCATCGCGGTTGAGATTCTTCACCGTTGCCGCATCAAGCTGGCCAGACTGCTTGATTTGAACCGATGCCTGGAATTTTTTCAGGGCGAGCGAGAGATCTGTGTCCAGCAGGTCGTCGTCGGTTGCCTGGGATTTATCCAGAAAATTAAGTGCCACCATGCGTTCACGCAATGCGATGATGCGGGCATCGGCACGGCCAAGCTTCACTGTTTTGCCTTCGGCAATCGGGGTAACAACCGGCGATCCATTGGCGCGCAACTTTGCAAGCTCGCTTTTCATGGCAGCGTAGGCAGGATTTTTTGGTGCGAGGTCTCGCAGATAGGCATCCGGGTAGGGTGAGTAGGCCAACACGTTCAAGGCTGTGCTGGCGTTAACCCGCTCTGGCGTGATGTCGTTATAGAGCGAAAGCCGATTGGGATCGAATTGGCCACCAGATATTTCGAGCGCCATCTTGAGAGCAGCAACAGTGAGTGCCACATCGAATTGTGCCAATTCCTGCGGCGTGCTTGCGGGCCCGGGCAGATCCGTGAAGTTGCTTAGGCCAAACGGTAGGAAGCTGGCTGAATCGAAACCTTCTTCCTCAGTCTTGGCCGCGAACGCCAGCAATGCCCTGGAACGTTCAGAAGGAACTCCGGCGTTAAGCCACAGGGGCTTGAAGCCCGACTTTTTGTAGAATTCGAGGATCGGCTCGCGTTGCGCCTGCACCGTGCGGATTTTGGTCTTGAGCGACGACAACTCAGCCAGGACAGCCTGGGATTGGACATCGGCGGCACTGAGCTTGGCGAAAGCCGGGTCGGCAAGCAGCAACAGCTTTGGCGCTATATAATTGACATTTCCCATGCCGAGACCCGGAATGGACTCAGGCTCATCCAGATCAACAAAGTTTCTGTTCTGGGAACCAAATTGATCATCCTCGCCCGAGCCGTAGATAATGCGGACATTGTCATCGCCGTTGCGGTTGAACCAATTCGGCTTTTGCTGACGCTTTTTTCTGTTTGAGGTACCAAAAAGGCTTTCAAAAAAGCCCTTTTTCTTGATGATGACGGCCTCGGCTTGTACAGTTTGCCCCGCAAACATAATTGCGATCGCGGCAACTGACAGCTTCAGGAGAAGCTTTTTGTTCAATTTGGCACCTTTATGATTCCCCCCAAGAGAAACTAATCGCGCCAATGTGGCAATTCAACAGGTGTTGCCGGGTAAACTAAAGATTTGCCGGGAGTGTTACCCAGTTGCCTCTTCGAGACCCAGATCGCGCATCTTACGGTAGAGTGTCGAGCGGCCAATGCCTAACTTCCGAGCAACCTCCGACATCTGTCCACGGTAACGGTTCAGCGCCAACCGTATCATGTCGGCTTCAACTTCTTCGAGCTTGCGGATGTGGCCGCCGTCGGTAACGATCGGGATGCCTAAGGCCATTCCGTCGCTCACCTGGTTTCCGGCCGAACGTCCAACCACATGCATGCCGCCAACCATGGCTGGGCCTGCAGGCATTCCAGGTTTTTTGGCCAGTACGGGGGCGGGAGGCAGGATGATTTCATAGCCTTCAACGAGGGAAGCGATTTGCGGAAAGTCCTGAACTTCCAGAATATCCGTTTCGCAGAGAACGATGGCGCGGAAAATGGTGTTTTCAAGCTGCCGGACGTTGCCGGGCCAGGCATAGGCTTCCAGCATCGCAAGGGCGTTTGAAGCAATGCCGCGCACCTTGCGACCTTCTTCAGCGGAAAGTCTGGTTATGAAATGGTCGACGAGGGCCGGAATGTCGTCCTTGCGGTCTCGCAAGGGTGGCACCATCATCGGATAAACATTGAGCCGGTAGTATAAATCCTCACGGAATTGACCGGCCTTAACCATTTCAATCATGTTGCGGTTGGTGGCTGAAACCAGGCGAATGTTGACTTTAATGGACTTGCGCGAGCCTACCGGATCAATTTCGCCTTCCTGTATGGCACGCAGCAGTTTTACCTGCATATCGAGAGGCAAATCGGCCACTTCATCCAGAAAAAGTGTGCCGCCGTCGGCTTCCTGGAATTTGCCGCTGTGACGGTTGGTGGCACCGGTGAAGGCCCCTTTTTCGTGGCCGAACAAGATGGATTCCACGAGATTTTCAGGCAGTGCCCCGCAGTTAACTGCAATAAAAGGTCGGCCGGCGCGTTCGCTTTCGCCTTGGATGGCGCGGGCAATCATTTCCTTGCCCACACCGGATTCACCCTCGATCAGGATGGGAATGTTGGACTGGGCGCCACGGCGGCCAAGACGCAAGACATTCACCATGGCAGGGGAAGCTGCAATGAGGTCATCGAAGCTCAGGGCACCACCCACCTTTTTGTTCAGGCGCTTCACTTCTTCAGTGAGAGCATTCACTTTCAAAAGGTTCTGAAT
>JANMKJ010000157.1:0-4214 GCA_031371945.1 Rhodobiaceae bacterium | reverse complement strand
GGCCGGCGCCACGCCGGTGGGCCGGGCGCGGGGCATGGCAATGCATGAAAGCCAGAGCCTTTTTGTGGAAAAGCAGATTGCCCGCAGTGCCGAGTTCTGGGAATGGGCCATGCCGCAGGTTTCCGAACACCTGGGCGAGAGCGCCATTGCCGGCTGGACGCTGGCGGATGTCATGGCCCATGTGCACGAGATCAAGCCCGGGCTTATTCGCGTTGACGCGGATGAAGCCACTTATCCATTGCATGTGATCCTGCGCTTTGAGATCGAGAAGGATTTGGTCTCGGGGGCTCTCGCTGCCAGGGACCTGCCGGAAGTTTGGGACCACAAGATGAAAGACTATCTCGGGCTTTCAACCATCGCCAATGCGAGCGACGGTCCGATGCAGGACGTACACTGGCCGAGCGGGGCATTTGGCTATTTCCCGAGCTATACATTGGGAGCCATGATTGCGGCACAGCAGTGGGCCACAATTGAGAAAGCCAACCCCGTCGTGCGCGATGATATCCGGCAAGGGCGGTTTGACGGCGTCAATGAGTGGCGGCGCGAAAACATCTGGTCCAAGGCATCCCAGCTGTCCACCCCCGCCCTGTTGCAGGCGGCCACGGGCGAGCCCCTGCAAGTCAAGTACTTTACCGACCACCTGCAGCAGCGATATTTGGCATCCTAGGGACTGCGATCAGGCGAGCGCGGACTTGATCGCCGCGATGATGGTGACGGCGGACGCGGCACCCGGATCCATATGGCCCAGTGATCTTTCACCCAGCCTGGCGGAGCGGCCTTTGGTGGCGATCATGGCCTTTGTAGATTCGGCCCCCACAGTTGCAGCCTTCAGGGCTGCCTCAAGGCTTTCGGCCAGGGAGTTGCCAGACGCGCGGGCTGCAGCGATGGCAAGCGACGCAGGATGCCAGGCATCGATCATGGTCTTTTCACCAGGTGCCCCCTTGCCGCGCTCTTCAATGCCCCTGGCCATGGCCTGGATGACATGCACCATATCGGCGTCATCCAAGGCCTGCTTGCCCTTGACGGCGGCACCGGCACGCATGAGGGCGGTGGCATACAGCGGACCAGATGACGCGCCAACCGCGTTGAGAAAGGATTTGGCTGCAAGGTTGAAGGCTGCCGTTGGTTCCGTGGCCGCGGAATCAATCGCTGACAGGGCATCACGTACCGCGTTGAAGCCAAGCTCCATGGCAACTCCGTGGTCGGCATCACCAATGACCCCGTCGAGGGCGCAAAGCCTATCCTTGTCGGCACTGAGGGCTGCAGATATTGCAGTAAACATGGTGACGAGTTGGGGTGTTGAGATTGCCATGTTCAACTCACCCGAAACATGGCGCAGTTACAAGGGTGGTCGAGCATTTGCGTGAGTTCGTTGTCGAGATGCAGAAGCGTGATGGATGCACCGGCCATTTCCAGCGAGGTGCAGTAGTGGCCAACCCAGGTGGCATGGATAGCAACACCCAAGGCATCAAGCCTCTGTTTGACGCGGCGGTTCATGATGTAGAGTTCCATGAGCGGGGTCGAACCTAACGAGTTGACGAGCACGGCAACCCGGTCGCCTTTCCGGGGTGACATTTCGCCTAGGATGCGGTCCAGCATCTCATCAACGATGGTGTCGGCAGATTTCAGCGGTTCGCGGGCGATACCAGGCTCGCCATGGATGCCCATGCCGATTTCCATTTCATCGCCAGCGATTTCAAAATTGAAGCGCCGGGTTTGCGGAAGGGAGCAGGGACTGAGGGCTACACCCATGGTATAGGTTTGGTCGTTGGCCTTGCGGGCCACACGTTCACACTCGTCAAGCGACAGCATAAGGTCACAAGCGGCTCCTGCCGCCTTGAAAATGAAGAAATTGCCGGCAACACCACGTCGTGTTTCGCGTTTGTCGCGCGGTGCGGAGGCCACGTCGTCTGTAGTCAGCACCGTGCGTACCTCGATATCATCCATGGCCAGCATCTCGGCCGCCATGTCGAAATTCATCACGTCCCCGGCGTAGTTGCCATACATGAACAAAACGCCCGCACCTCCGCTTGCGGCCCTGGCGCATTCCATGATGGGGTCGGGCGGAGGTGAGGCAAAGACGTTGCCGATGGCCGCTGCATCTGCAAGGCCCTTGCCCACGAAGCCCAGGAATGTTGGTTCATGCCCCGATCCGCCGCCAATGACGAGACCCACCTTGCCCTGTCGCGGACCGTCGACAGCTACGATGGCGCGGGGGCTGTTATCCGCCCGGCGCAAGGTCGTGGGATGGGCGGCAATAATTCCGTCGAGCATTTCGTCAACGGCTGCATTGCCGTCATTTATAATCTTTTTGGTCAGCATGGAGGCCTCTTGTTTCACCTCCAAGCTTCACCCAGAACCAGATATTTTGCAACTCTGCCGATTGTGGCCATGCAAAACATCCCCTATAAAAGCCCATGACAAAATCCCATGCAGACCTACTCGACGCCTATGCCCTGCTGACGGTTCGTTCGGGCCTCAACATCACGCCCGGCCAGCAACTGCTCATCTCGGCACCCATTGAAGCTCTTGAGCTGGTGCGGCGTGTAACCCACCATGCCTATGTGGCAGGGGCCACTCTTGTGACCACGCTTTATACCGACGACCGCACCACTCTGGCGCGATTTGAAGTTGGCACCAATGCCAGTTTTGATACGGCACCGAACTGGCTGTTTGACGGCATGGCGGCAGCTTTCAAGGAAGGTACAGCGCGACTTGCCATTACGGGTGAGGACCCGGGACTGCTCGGTGGCCAGGATCCGGAAAAGGTATCCCGCGCCAATCGCGCCCGCTCCAAGGCCTATCGGCCAGCATTGGAATACATCACGGGCTTTGCCGTCAACTGGTGCGTAATTTCCTGTGCGACCGCCTCTTGGGCGAAGTCTGTGTTTCCGGGTGTGACTGAGCCCCAGGCGATCCAGAAATTATGGACCGCGATTTTTTCCTGCGCGCGGGCCGATGTCGCGGATCCGGTGCAGGCGTGGATTGACCATTCGGCTGATCTGCGGGCGCGCACGAATTTTTTGAGTGGACGGAAATATTCGACTCTGAAGTATAAGGGTCCTGGCACCGATCTTTCCATTGGTTTGGTCGATGGTCACGTGTGGAAGGGTGGTGCATCGCTGGCCAAGAATGGCGTGATTTGCAATCCGAACATTCCCACTGAAGAGGTGTTCACCATGCCCCACAGGGCAAGGGTTGATGGCATTGTGCGGGCAACCAAGCCTCTCTCCTATGGCGGCACTTTCATTGATGGCATTTCGGTGCGGTTCGAGGCGGGGCGCATTGTGGAGTCCCACGCGGAAAAAGGTGCGGAAGCTTTCGCCAAGATGATTGATACAGACGAGGGCGGCAGAAGACTTGGCGAAGTGGCGCTGGTTCCCCATTCCTCGCCAATTTCGGCATCGGGTATCGTGTTCAACAACACGCTGTTTGATGAGAATGCCGCAAGCCATATTGCGGTTGGCCAGTCCTATACGGAAACCATGGCGGGCGGCAGTGCGCTTTCCGCTGATGAACTTGCGACACGTGGAGCCAACAGCAGCCTTATTCATGTGGACTGGATGATCGGTTCCGGCGAGATCGACATTGATGGTGTGTTGCCCAACGGTGTTGCTGAACCGCTCATGCGACGTGGCGAATGGGCCGTGTAAATTTTGCCAGCCACCGCCTAATTTTTACGCGTGTCCCCGTGCCGTGATCAAATTATGATCAGAATTTGCGTTTCCGATGCGTTGCTGCAACGCTCCGTGTGCGTCCTAATTATATGATAGAATAGGGCAATTGCCAAATTTAACGAATTGTTAATGATTTGGCACGGCCGTTGCAACGCTGTCCCGCAACCAAAACGCATTTTGGAGGGAAGAGACATGCCATTGAAGACCAAACATTTGAGCAAACTAGCAGGAGCACTTCTCGGTGCAGCGATGCTGTGGGCAACGCCCGCCTCGGCTGCCGACGACACAATCAAAGTTGGTGTATTGCACTCGCTTTCAGGCACCATGGCAATTTCCGAAACGACACTTAAAGACGCCATGCTGATGCTCATTGAAGAGCAGAACAAGAAAGGCGGCTTGCTTGGCAAGAAACTCGAAGCCGTCGTGGTTGATCCCGCTTCGAACTGGCCGCTGTTTGCTGAAAAGGCCCGGGAGCTCATCACCAAGGACAAGGTCGCCGTCGTGTTCGGCTGCTGGACCTCGGTGTCGCGCAAATCC
>JANMKJ010000457.1:0-4472 GCA_031371945.1 Rhodobiaceae bacterium | reverse complement strand
GGGAAGCTTTTTTGCCATTTTTCGTCCATTTCGCACCCTATTCGTAAAATTTGGCTCTTCTTATGCCCCTCCGCTCAATTTGGTGCAATCCATCACTTGTTTATCAACCCTTGCTTCACACTTTCCCGCCAAGAATGGTTGGATATGTTCGAGAATACCGGAGCCCGTGGATGAACAGCCCTGCCAACCATATTTCACAACTTATGGATGCCTTCGAACTGGCAAACATAGAGGCGTTGGCGGTTTCCCTTCCGGACGCAACGATCACCGAAATAACCCAGGCAGCCTTGCGTAAGTGGAACTGCGGCAACGGCGATATCGCCGGCCGCCAACTGGTCAAGTATGGCACGGGTGCCGTATCAGCCCGCTACCTCGAGGATGGCAAGCCCGGATCACAAAATGTCGAGGTGAGCTACGCGCCACCCCTGGCGGTGCAGCGCTCCTCGATTTTCCGCCAGCAGCAATGGAGCAACGGCGACCAGAAATTCATGATCCTGATTGGCCAGCATGCCAGTGAGGAACAGGCCAATGCAGCGTTCCGCAACGAGCAAAGGTTAAACCTCGCGCTCCGGTCCGGTGGCTACGCGGTTTGGGATTACGACTATGTCACGGGTGAAACCTACAACTCGCCAGAAATGTATGAAATCCTTGGCCTCGACAAGGACAGCTCGGAACTGACCTTCAATTCATTCAACGCCCGGGTCCATCCCGAAGACCTGGACAAGACGCTGGAAAAGAAGATCAAGTCGGCACCGTTTGGCACAGAACTCTTCCAGACGCGGTACCGCGTGCAAATGAAGAATGGGCAGTATGTGTGGATTGAATCCATTGCCTGTGTCGTGCAAGACCCGGCCAATGGCAAGCCTCTGAAGTGCGTCGGACTGTGCCGCAACGTCAATGACCAGATGGCGGCACTGGAACGCATGCGCAATTCTGAACGTAACTTGAAACGCACCCAGGAAGCTGCCCGGCTTGGCAGCTTTTCGCTGCGGATTGAAACCAACGTATCACGGCTTTCGACGGAAATGGCCAGCCTCATCGGCATGGAAGACGCCATCGTGCATCCCAATCTTGCAACCTTCATGGGCATGATTGAGGAAGAAGGCAAAGAGCGCTTAGGCGAATGCCTCGAACTTGCCAAGCTTGGCCAAACCATAACCGATCTGGAAATTTCCGTACGGCTCAAGTCCGGCGAGGTTGAATTTTTCAACTGCACTATTGAACCGGAGCGCAACAGCGTTGGCGAAGTGGAAACCCTGTTTGGTTCGTGCCAGTGCGTGACCGAGCGGAAGGGGCTGGAACGCAAATTCCTGCAGGCACAGAAGATGGAAGCCGTTGGTCAATTGACCGGTGGCGTGGCACATGACTTCAACAATCTGTTGATGGTTGTCATGGGCAACCTGCAATTGGTTGAACAACTGGTCAAGAACGACGAACGGGCCACAAAGCGCATCCGCGCCGCCCTTGAAGCAGCCGACAAGGGATCTGACCTTACTCGCCGCATGCTGGCGTTCTCGCGCCAGCAGACCTTGCAGAGCAAGGAACTCTCGGTGAACGAACTGATCCACAAGATGGAGGACATGCTCAAGCACGCCATCAGTGCGACGGTCGACCTTAAAATATTGCCCGGTGCTGACCTGTGGCCAGTGAAGGCCGACCAGACCATGCTGGAGACTGCCATCCTGAATTTGGCCATCAACGCCCGTGACGCCATGAAGCCCAAGGGTGGCACGCTGATCATTGAAACTGCCAACCGCCACCTCGACCAGGCCTATTGTGCCGAGCACGAAGATATATCGGTCGGCGACTATATCGAAATCGCCGTGACCGACACTGGTGCTGGCATTGCACCTGAGAACATTGAAAAGGTATTCCAGCCGTTCTTCACCACCAAGGGACCAGAAGCCGGGTCTGGGCTTGGTCTTTCCATGATCTATGGTTTCGTGAAGCAATCGGCGGGGCACATCAAGATTTACTCGGAAGTGGGCCACGGCACGACCGTGAAGATTTATCTTCCTGTCATGAAATCCAACGCCATCGGCCTGCCCATCATAAAGCCAGCTGACTTGCAGTTCCGCCTGTCGCGGGAATTGGCAACACCGTTTGAAGAGTTCTCGCGGACCGCCGGAGAAGGTGAACCGCAGGCGCCAAAACGCCAGATCGTTCTGGTGGTGGAGGACAATCCGGCAGTGCGCGACATCGCGGCAGCCATGATCGAGGAAATGGGATTTGAAACACTGGTTGCCTCAAATGGACCTGAGGGCCTTGCCATCATCACCGAACGTGATGACCTGGCGCTGGTGCTGTCAGACGTCATCATGGCCGGTGGCATGAATGGACCGGAATTGGCCAACAAGGCCTTGAAGGTGCGGCCTGACCTGAAGGTACTGTTCATGTCGGGTTATGCGCCGGGTTCAGTGCGCCAGATGCAGGATTTGCCCGACTCTATTGATCTTGTGAACAAACCGTTCACGCGCAACGACCTTACAGAAAAGGTACGGCGCGCGCTGGCGGCCTAGGACCAGCCCCGAGCCTTGCCTTCCTGTGTCAGCCTCTCCGCCATATCCTTGACTTCCGCCGTAGCCTTCGCAAGGGACGCAGCGTTGCGCGATCGCAGAACGAGGTTTGTGGCATAGCCCGTGGGGCTCTCATAGGGGTAGGACCCAATGAACACGTCATCAAATCGCGCCTGTATTTCGCCCAGCGGCTTTGCCGCATCACCTTCGCCGCCCTGCAGCGCAATGGTTCTGGATTGCATTGGAACCCCTCTCTCAAGCAAGGGAGCAATCACGTCCATCATGGCATTCATGATTTTGGGGACCCCCGCCATCACAAATACATTTTCCATCCGGAAGCCTGGTGCCTTGGACACGGGGTTTTCGATGAGCGCCGCACCCATCGGAACCCGCGCCATGCGCAGGCGCGCCTCGTTCACTTCACGGCCATTTTCCTTGAAGTAGGTCGTTAGAATTTCCATGGCGCGAGGATCGTGGTCAACGGGTACGCCAAAGGCCTTGCCGATGGCGTCTGCGGTGATGTCATCATGGGTGGGGCCAATGCCGCCTGTCGTGAACACATAGGTATAGCGGGCACGCAAGGCATTGACGGCCGCCACGATGTCATCTTCCACATCGGCCACACAGCGGGCCTCACGCAGGTCGACGCCAAGTGCCGTCAGGTAGTCAGCAATGAAGCCCAGGTTCTTGTCCTTGGTCCGGCCTGACAGGACTTCATCGCCGATCAATAGTACTGCCGCAGTTGGAACCATAATTATGCCTCGGCCAAAAACTAGACATGTGCCACCGCTTCGGGCAACTGTCAAAACATGCGGTTCAAAGGCCCTCTCATTCCCGGCAAGCTGATTCAGCGCTACAAGCGGTTTTTGGCTGACGTGCTGCTGGATTCGGGAGAAACCATAACCGCCGCCTGCCCCAATACGGGCTCCATGCTAGGCCTGAAATCGCCTGGAAATGTGGTCTGGCTGTCCCGTTCGGCAAGTCCCACCCGGAAATATCCCCACACCTGGGAGCTGGTCGAAATACCCCACATTGGTCTCGTTGGCATCAACACGGTGCATCCCAACGCCATAGTTGGTGAAGCCATAGCGGCCCAGAAGATCACGGAACTGGCCGGATATACCTTCCAGCGAACGGAAGTGAAGTATGGGCAGAACAGCCGGATCGACATTCTGCTGGAGCATGCAACCCGTCCGCCATGCTATGTTGAAGTGAAGAATGTCCACTTTTTCCGAAAGCCGGGGCTGGCAGAATTTCCAGATTGCGTAACCGAGCGCGGCACCAAGCACCTCATTGAACTGGCAAACATGGTAAAAGGGGGGGCGCGAGCGGTGATGGTATATCTCATCCAATGTCAAATGCCGTCGTGTTTCGGGCTTGCCCCGGACAAGGACAAAATTTACTTCGAAGAATTCAAAAAAGCCCGAAAATCGGGCGTTGAAGCTTTGGCCTTGACTTGCCATGTATCAACAGACGAAATTAGCTTTGAAAAAAGCATCCCCATTTTGGATCCATAAATGAACGATATTGACGCCCACGAGGCAAAAACCAGCCGCTCGCCGCGCATCAAACTTCACAAAGCGGAAGATTATGACGGCATGCGGCGGGCTGGCAGGTTGACGGCCGAGGCACTTGATCTCATCACCCCGATGGTGAAGGCAGGGGCCACCACCGAATCGATGGACAAGTTCATCGTGGAATTTGCGCGCGACAACAAAGCCATTCCGGCGCCATTGAACTACCGTGGATACACCAAAGCTATCTGCACATCGCTGAACCACGTTGTGTGCCACGGCATTCCCAACGAGTCCCCATTGCGGGATGGTGACATCCTCAACGTTGACGTGACGTTGATTGTTGACGGCTGGTACGGGGACTCGAGCCGCATGTACGCCATTGGCGACGTGACCCGCAAAGCTGAACGGCTCATTGAGGTCACCTACGAATGCCTGATGC
>JANMKJ010000130.1:0-3878 GCA_031371945.1 Rhodobiaceae bacterium | reverse complement strand
GCCGAGGCGCTGGAATTCCTGGAAAATGAGTTCGCGTTTGGAATCTGGAATGCCAAGGCCCGTATCATGGATCTCGATGCGCAGTTCCTTTCCCCGGCGGCGGCATCCCACCAGAACACGGCCAGATTTTGTGTACTTGATGGCGTTGGACAGGAAATTCTGCAAGACCCGGCGCAACAGCTTGCGGTCCGTCTCGACCGTTGCATCACAAGGCATGACATGAAGTGCGAGTTTTTTGACGGTCGCTGCCGGCAGATGCTCAGTGCGCAAAGTTTCAAGAAGATCGTCAATGCGAAACGGCGATACTTCTGGCGTCATGGCACCAGCATCGAGGCGCGATATATCCAGCAGGGCCGAGAGGATTTCCTCGACGGCCTCCAGCGAGCTATCCACGTTGCGGGCAAGCGCGCCATCACTGGAGCGCTGCAGGCGTTCCACCAGGCTAGAGGTGAAAAGGCGGGCGGCATTGAGGGGCTGCAAAATATCGTGGCTGGCAGCGGCAATAAACCGTGTCTTTCCAAGATTGGCGGATTCTGCCTCGCCCTTGGCCACTGCCAGTTCACCGTTCAGGCGGGTGAGCTCAGCGGTGCGGCTGGCAACCCGGCGTTCAAGCTCGTCGTTGGATTTTTGCAGGGCTTCGGCGGCATGCACGCTTTGCGTGGCATCAATGAATGTCACCACAACGCCACCATCGGGAATGGTGTTTGACCTTACCTCCAGCACTTGCCCGGTTTCCTGGACCCGCTCGCGGAAATGGTCGTGGGTTAGTGCCATTTTGCGCACCCTGTCTTCCAGCCGCAGTTCACCACTTTCGGTGGTTGCCAGAAATTCGGCTACGATATCGCGCATCGGGGCTCCAACTCGTCCCAGTTCATTGCTCAGCCGCAGGTAGCTTTGGAAACTGGCATTCCAGCAGCTCAGGTTCATGTCGGCATCGAACACGGCAATCCCCTGCTCTACGTTGTCGATGGCCGATTGCAGCAGATCACGGTTGTGCTGGATGGCAGCGGATGCATCGTCGAGCAGCCGCATGGCGCCGCGACGGTGGGCGGAATGGCGTTCAAGCAGCAGCGCCATCACCAGCCGCGATGATGCTACACCCACGGCGCGGGCCAGAAGATTTTCAGCAAAGCGCAACATGCGCACATCGGCTTCAAGGTCTGGCCTGGAGGGCAGTCCGCGCTGGGTGAAAAATTCTGCAAAGGCAGATTTGGCGCGCGCCTCGCCTAAGTAGCGGGCAACGGTCTGCTCCAGCTTTTCCACGGTTACTGCGGTCCGCCATAATCTGAAGCCGGTGCCAGTGCCGCTGGTGAGATCGCGGGTTACAAAGCTTGTGGCCTGTATGCGTTCAATGGGTGTTGGCAGGCGGCTGAGGGAAACACCAATATAGGTGGCAATGTTGGCGGCCAGGCTCCAGAATACGCCGTGGCTCAAAACGTCGAATTCCATATTGAACAGCATGCGCGGTCGAAGAAAACCAAAGCCAAATGGACCCTGGTCTACCAGCCCGCGGCCAATCCAGCCTGCATCCACGAATGACGGCAATAGAAGCGTGTAAGCCCAGACAAGGCTTCCCGCCAGAAGACCCGCCATGGCACCGCGAGCCGTAGCACGCCGCCATAGCAGGGCCCCAAAAAACGCCGGGGCAAACTGGGCAACAGCCGCAAATGAAATCAAGCCGACCTGGGCCAACGCCGAAGTCGAGGCAATCATCTTGTAGTAGCCATAGGCCAGCAGCAACACGAGGGCGATGGCGAAACGCCTGATATTGAGCAAGGTCTTGCCCATGTCATGCAGGATTTCCGGCCGCTCGGCCCGGCGCCTGAGTAGCAGTGGTACGGCGAGGTTGTTACAGATCATGATGGAGAGGGCGATGGTCTCAACGACCACCATCGCGGTAGAGGCGGACAAGCCACCGATAAAGGCGATCATGGCAAATGTGCCATTGTGCACACTGGCGGGCAACGCCAGCACGAACATGTCACCATCGGTGGTGGGTGGAAGGAGGGCGATGCCGGCAATGGCGATGGGGATTACGAATATATTGATGGCAACGAGGTAGAGCGGAAACAACCACGCCGCCCGGCGAATGTCGGTCGGTGCCGCATTTTCGACCACCGCCACGTGAAACTGCCGCGGCAGCAGGATGATGGCAGACGCTGCCAGCAGGGTGAGTGTTAGCCAGCGGCCGCCGTCAAAACCTTTGGTGAGAAGGGCATAGACATTGGGGTCGGTGGTTGCAAAGGCAACGACATTTGAAAAACCACCCATCATCGACATGGTCACGAACAGGCCAACCGCCAGGAAAGCCACAAGCTTGACAATGGATTCAACTGAGATGGCCAGGATCATGCCGTCCTGGTGTTCAGTTGTATCAATATGGCGGGTGCCAAACAGGATCGCAAAAGCCCCCATGGTAAACGCCACGAGAATTGACAGCACGTCGGTGCGCTGCACTATGGGCAAGATGGCGTCGGGAAAAACCGGGTCATGGATCATGGCCTGCAGCGATGCGGACACCGCCTTGAGCTGGATGGAAATATAGGGGACCACGCCAATGGTGGCGACCACCGCGACCAGGGCTCCGAGAGCTTCACTCTTGCCGTAGCGAGCGGAGAGAAAATCGGCGATCGAGGCGATGTTCTGGCGCTTGGCGATTTCAGCGATGCGCTGCAGCAACCGCCAGCCGAAGACATAGATGAGGATGGGGCCAATATAGATGGGCAGGAAATCCAGACCGGAACGCGAGGCAATGCCGACGCTGCCAAAATAGGTCCAGGATGTGCAGTAGACACTCAGCGACAGGGCGTAGATGAAGGGCCGCGGCGATCCGGGAGGGCGACGGTTGGCGGGCCTGTCGCCCCAGTTTGCCACGGCAAAGAGGCCCCCCAGATAGGCCAGTCCAATGGTAAAAATCATCCAGCTTTGAAGCATTTTTCAAGCCTAATCGATTTTTGCGACGGGGGGCAAGGTGGCATCAGGATAGGCCCCGCTACTCGCCATTCGTCTAATAGGCGACTCAGGTCGAGTTGTCTAAGATCGGAAGTTAACCTTGGGGTGTAGTCCACCCTGCGCGGGGGTTGAAGCTCGCGGAGCCAACAATGGTTCGGGACCCACAACGGACACCAGGGAGGGAAACCAATGTCTGACACGACCATGAACGCCCCCGCAGCGCGCGGGCAAGGAATGAGCAAGGACGAAAAATTCGTCGTCTTTGCGTCTTCCACCGGTACAGTTTTCGAATGGTACGATTTTTACCTCTATGCAACGCTGGCGCCGTTTTTCGCGGCCCTGTTCTTTCCCCCGGGAAATGACACGGCGGCATTGCTGTCAGCCTTTGCGACCTATGCTGCAGGCTTTCTGGTAAGACCTTTTGGTGCACTCGTCTTCGGCCGTCTGGGCGACATGATCGGCCGGAAATACACCTTCCTTGTCACCATGATGGTGATGGGTATTGCCACATTCCTTGTGGGCCTGCTGCCAACCTTCGCCAGCATCGGCTGGCTGGCACCGGTACTGCTCGTGGGCCTTCGCCTGCTGCAGGGGCTCGCCCTCGGTGGTGAATATGGTGGTGCGGCAACCTATGTGGCTGAACATGCACCCAGCAACCGGCGTGGCTATTCCACCAGCTGGATTCAAACCACGGCCACCATTGGCTTCTTCCTGTCGCTGCTGGTGATCGGCGTGAGCCGTTCTTACCTGTCAGCTGCCGACTTTGCCGAATGGGGTTGGCGCATTCCGTTCATCATTTCAGCCTTCCTCCTGGTTTTCTCCATCTGGATCCGCTTGAAACTGAAGGAATCGCCCGTGTTCCAGAAGATGAAATCGGAAGGCAAAGCGTCAAAATCGCCGCTTACCGATTCATTCCTCCGGGCACC
>JANMKJ010000108.1:0-1507 GCA_031371945.1 Rhodobiaceae bacterium | reverse complement strand
TCCCCTACCGCGGCGCCGGCCCGGCCCTGCAGGACCTGATTCCTGCCGGATTGGCAGAAGGCATTGCGGCGGTCACGATCACGAATCGCGCCGGAATCACTTCACGCGGTTCGCTCCTGCTCAACGCCATCGCGCCGAGCGTTTTTGCAGCGGACGCTTCCGGCAAAGGCTGGGCTGCCGCCGATGTCGTGCGCGTCCTGAGTGACGGCAGACAACTGGCAGAGCGTACGGTGCGCTTCGATCCGGGGCAGAATCAGTTTGTCGCCATACCCATTGATCTAGGCGCGGAACACGGCAAAGACTCCGATAAAGTGTTCTTAACTTTGTACGCCACCGGCATCCGGCAACGCACGGATGTGAGTCGGGTCAAGATAAAGATTGGCGATCTCTTTGTGCCTGTCGCATACGCCGACAAGCAAGGCGAATATGCCGGGCTGGATCAAGTCAATGTGTTGCTGCCCCGTCAACTGATCGGGCGCGGAGTGGTGACAGTGGAAGTGTTTGTCGAGGGGCAAAGCTCCAATCCAGTGAAGGTGCAAATTCGCTAGCAGGCACCTTCCACATTAGCAGGTTCTGTGTGCCGGGGGCGCGACAGAATAGCAATCTTCTTACTGCCTAACAGAAGGGGCTGGCTAGCTACTCACAATTTTTGTTTTTTTAGGGAATTACCCGCTTGTTCATTCATAGATCATTCATCCTTGTTCTTTTGCTTTTCCTGGCGCTGCTGGCGTTGGGCGCAGTAACGAAGCTCGGTGCCGGGCTGAGCACTGAGCAAGGAACAGTATCCCGCCCGCGCTCCCCATTGCGTAACAACTCGCCAAGCGTAGCCACTACGCCGGTGCCGCAACTGGATGACAATCTCTGGCAAGATGTGAATCAGACTGCGCTGCCCGGCAACACAGCAGAAAACCCGCTCGCGGCCCGCAACTACCGCACCTTAAAGCTGAATCGGCAAATGCTGCTGACCCGCCTGAATCAAGCCCCGCGCGAAGCCTCCACTGCCAGTATGGTCGTCCTTTCCTTACCAATGCCCGATGGCAGCTTGGCGAGCTTTCGCCTGGAGGAATCCTCCGTGTTGCCCGCGCCACTGGCCGCCAAATATCCGACCATCAAAAGCTATCGCGGCGAAGCTATTGATAGCCCCGGCACGTTGATGCGCTGTGATTGGTCGTCGCGCGGGTTTCACGCCACTGTGCTCTTTGAAAATCAATGGATCAGCATTCACCCCTGGGCCGATAACGAAGCGGATTATTACGTCAGTTATTACGGCAATCAGATCACGCCGGAAGCGGCGGATGTGCGCTGTCAGGTGGACGAAGCCAGGCATCTGCTCAGTCGCCGCCAAAGCGAAGCCGCGATCCCAGAAGGATTGTCCGTTGGCCCGCTGCGACGCACGTATCGGCTGGCGATTGCCACCACGGTTGAATATACGAATAGCCCTTCGCTCGGCGGGGGTTCCGTGGCCAGCACAATGGCGTCCATTAACACCTGGGTGAATGCCCTCAAT
>JANMKJ010000105.1:0-2829 GCA_031371945.1 Rhodobiaceae bacterium | reverse complement strand
CTGCGCATTTCCAGAAGGCGAGCAGGGGCTTAATGTGGCGCGGCTCATTTCATTTATAGCAGGCCTTCCCCAATCGGTGGGCGCTGCCACTTTGAACCGCTTCTGCGGCTCCTCCATGCAAGCCATCCATTCTGCGGCAGGCGCCATTGCACTCGGAGCTGGAGATGTATTCATCTGTGCGGGGATCGAAAGCATGACGCGGGTTCCCATGCTGGGTTTCAATCCCATGCCAAACCCCGCCCTGGCAGAACGCATGCCCCAAGCCTATGTCTCGATGGGTATTACCGCCGAGAATGTGGCAAGGAAATACGCCATTGCACGCATTGAACAAGAGGAATTCGCCGTTGGCAGCCACATTAAGGCCGCTGCCGCCCGACAGGCCGGAATGTTCCAGGATGAAATTGTGGGAAGCGGCGAAGATGGCTGCATTCGTGCCGACGCCTCCATGCAGGCGCTGGCCGCCTTGAAGCCCGCTTTTGACCAGGCAGGCGTGGTGACCGCAGGGACGTCGTCACCCCTGACAGATGGTGCAGCAGCCTGCCTCGTGGTTTCGGAAGATTACGCCAAAGCCCACGGACTTTCTGTACTGGCAAAAATCAGAAGTGTGGCGATTGCAGGCTGTACGCCGGAGCTCATGGGTATCGGGCCAGTGGCAGCAACCCGGAAAGCGCTCGTCAGGGCCGGGCTTTCGATCACTGATATCGACGTCATCGAGCTGAACGAGGCTTTCGCATCCCAGGCCATTGCCTGCATGCGTGACCTCGCCATTGATATGCGAAAAGTGAACATCGATGGCGGCGCCCTTGCGATTGGCCACCCGCTGGGAGCAACCGGGGCCCGCATCACCGGCAAAGCGGCGTCGCTGCTGAAACGGCAAGGCAAACAATTTGCCCTGGCAACGCAATGCATTGGGGGCGGGCAGGGCATAGCAACGATTCTGGAGGCCGTGCCGTGACAATTGCCAAGGCTTGCGTCATAGGCGCAGGCGTCATGGGCAGCGGGATAGCGGCCCACATTGCCAATGCTGGAATTCCCGTTCTGCTGCTGGATATCGTGCCGCCGGGTGCGGTAGACCGTAATGGAATTGCCAAGGCAGCAGTGGAGCGTCTGGCGAAAACCGAACCCGCGCCTTTGATGTCACGATCTGCCGCCCGGCTCATCAGGCCGGGCAACGTGGAAGACGACCTGGCTCAATTGGCTGACGTGGATTGGATTGTTGAAGCCGTGGCGGAACGCCCGGATATCAAGCAGTCACTCTACAGAAAGATCGACATATTCCGTAGGCCTGGTTCTATATTGTCATCCAATACATCAACCTTGCCCCTGAAACTACTGATGGCAGGCATGCCCGAGGGCATTGCGCGGGATTTCTGCATCACCCATTTCTTCAACCCGCCGCGTTACATGCGGTTGCTGGAAATCGTTGGAGGGACGGCAACCCGTCCGGAAGTTCTTGCCGAGATTGCGTCATTTGCAGACGAGAAGCTGGGCAAGGTGGTCGTCGCCGCCAAGGATACGCCGGGCTTCATTGCCAATCGCATTGGCGTGTTCTGGATACAGGCCGCGGTCAATGCCGCCCGTGAAATAGGCCTGACAATTGAGGAAGCCGATGCAATCATGGGCAAGCCGATCGGTGCCCCCAAGTCAGGCGTTTTTGCATTGATGGACATGGTTGGGCTTGACCTGCAGCCGCATGTTGATGCGTCGCTGCGCATGGCACTGCCCCAAACAGATGCCTATCAGGCGCTGCCCAGCGACTTTCCACTGCTCACCAAAATGATTGCCGAGGGTTACACGGGCCGCAAGGGCAAGGGTGGTTTCTACCGATTGAATACGGCGGGCGGCAAGAAGCTGAAGGAAGCGATAAATCTCCGCACCGGCGAGTACGCAGCGGCGGCGACTCCCCGGCTTGAATCCATCGAAGCTGCCAAAGGCGGCTTGCGGGCTCTTGTGACCCACAAGGACCGGGGCGGTAAATTCGCCTGGGCTGTGCTCTCAAAGATGCTCACCTATGCAGCGTCACTGGTCCCCGAAATTGCCGACAGCATTACGGATGTTGACCGAGCCATGCAGTCCGGTTTCAACTGGAAGCGTGGCCCGTTTGAAATGATGGACCAGCTCGGAACAGCTTGGTTCGCGGGCCACCTTGCAGCCGAAGGTATTTTCGTTCCGCCACTCCTTACAACCGCCGCAACCGAAGGCGGATTCTATCGGGTGGAGGGCGCAGCCCTGTTGCAGCTTTCGCCTTCTGGTTCATACAATCCCATCAAGCGGCAATCCGATGCCATCCTGCTCTCGGACATCAAGCGGCAGGCCAAGCCATTGGCCAAGAATGGTTCAGCCAGTGTTTGGGACATAGGTGACGGTGTTGCCTGTCTTGAGTTCCATAGCAAGATGAACGCTTTGGATCCAGACAGCCTGGCCATGCTGATGCAGGCACTCATTATAACGGGGGGTGGAATGCGCGCCCTGGTCATTCACAATGAAGCGGAGAATTTCTCCGTCGGCGCCAACATAGGCCTTGCCCTGTTTGCCGCCAACATCGGTGTGTGGCCCATGCTGGATGAACTGATAAATCAAGGACAAGCCGTCATGAGGGCGGTAAAATTTGCGCCATTTCCCGTGGTGGGTGCGCCGAGTGGCATGGCTTTGGGTGGCGGCTGCGAGGTATTGTTGCATTGTGCGGCAGTGCAAGCCCACGCGGAAACCTACATGGGGCTGGTGGAAACCGGAGTTGGCATAATACCCGCCTGGGGTGGATGCAAGGAAATGCTCATTCGCCACTTGCCGGGTGCGCGCGACGCCAAGGGTCCAATGCCCGGTGTCATG
>JANMKJ010000090.1:0-3629 GCA_031371945.1 Rhodobiaceae bacterium | reverse complement strand
CATGGCCGCTTTCGAGCAAATTTCCATGGCCCGGGTTTCAAAATCGGCTGCCGACGCGAGAGACATGAAATACCTGCGCCCGACCGATGGCATAACAATGAATCGTGATCGCCTGCTGGCCGATGCAAAAATTCACGCCTTAGGGTTGGTTGAGGATGGTTACAAACCGCCTGAACCCATGCACTTGCACTTGCCCGGACCCACCGCGCGCGCAGCGCTCGGCCTGGCCATTGACAGTTTTGCGCTGCAGGGCATTGCCTTGCCGCATGATGTCGTCGTGGCAAACCACTTGGCGAATGTACTTTCGGGTGGTGCAACCGACATGTTGGACATCACTGAAGAAGACCATATCCTTGCGCTCGAAAAGAAGGCCTTCATGGCGCTGGTGAAGTCCGCGCCAACGCTGGCGCGCATGGAGACCATTCTGGCAACCGGCAAGCCATTGCGAAATTGAGGTGATTCATGCCCGGTTATAAAGCGCCCCTTCGCGACATGCAGTTCATCCTGTTTGAAGTTCTCAAAGTGCAGGAGGCTGGCAACAGCATGGCTTCCTACGCTGACAATACGCCTGACGTGGTTGGTGCCGTGCTTGAAGAGGCCGGTCGCTTTTGTGAGAATGTGTTGCAACCCCTGAACCGCAGTGGCGACGAGGAGGGTTGCACATTTGATGCAGGTTCGGTCCGCACACCGCAAGGATTCAAGGAGGCCTATGCGAAATTCGCCGAGGGAGGGTGGACCAGCCTAGCCTGCGATCCCGAATATGGCGGCCAGGGGTTGACAACGCCGGTGGACTTTGCCGTTGACGAAATGCTGAGTTCCGCCAACCTTTCATTCTGCCTGTTTCCGTTGCTGACCCGTGGCGCTTACCATGCACTCCGAACCCATGCCAGCGACGCCTTGAAAATGATTTACCTCCCGAACATGGTAGCGGGATCCTGGTCGGGAACCATGTGCCTGACCGAGCCCCAGTGTGGCACAGACCTTGGTCTGATCCGCACCCGGGCTGAACCTGCCGAGGAGGGCAGTTTCAAAATTCACGGCACCAAAATTTTCATCTCCGCCGGTGAACATGATCTCACTGAGAACATCATCCATCTCGTGCTTGCCCGATTGCCCGGAGCTCCCTCGGGCGTGCGCGGTATTTCGCTGTTTGTATGCCCCAAATTCTTGCCAACGCCAGACGGCGGCATAGGTGCGAGAAATGCCCTTGCCTGTGGTGCACTTGAGAAGAAAATGGGCATAAAGGCCTCACCGACCTGCGTGATGAATTTTGATGGTGCCACGGGCTGGCTGGTGGGTGTTCCCAACAAGGGATTGAACGCCATGTTCACCATGATGAACGCCGCACGACTGGCGGTAGGTATCCAGGGTTTGGGCGTTGCGGAAGCAGCCTACCAGGGCGCGGTAAGCTATGCCCGCACCCGATTGCAGATGCGCGCACCGACTGGTGCCAAATATCCCGACCAGGCGGCTGATCCCATTATCGTGCACCCCGACATCCGCCGCATGCTGATGCGCATGAAGGTCATGAACGAGGGTTGCCGCGCCTTGGCCATGTGGATTGGCTATGAGCTCGACATATCCACTTCCCACGCTGATGTGGAGCGGCGTGGCGCTGCCGATGATCTTGTGGCCCTCATGACCCCCATTGTGAAATCCATGCTAACCGACCAGGGCTTCAATGCCGCCAATGACGGCGTGCAGATCCACGGTGGCCATGGATACATCCGCGAATGGGGCATGGAGCAGCTGATCAGGGATGCCCGCATTACCCAGATTTACGAAGGCACCAACGGCATCCAGGCGCTTGACCTCGTGGGACGAAAATTGCCCATGGGCATGGGACGACTGGCGCGCCGGTTTTTCCATCCCGTGGCCAGCTACCTTGAACAGGGCACCACAAGGCCCGAATTGCTCGAATTCATTGGTCCACTGGCGAAGGCCTTTGGGCGCCTGCAACAGGCCACCCTTTGGCTTGGCAAGGCCGGAACCGCCAACCCGGATGAAGCGGGGGCCGCCGCCACTGAGTATCTCCGCATGTTTGGCCTCGTTGCCATTGGCTACATGTGGTGCCGCATGGCCGAAACGGCTCTCGCCAACAAGAGCGATGGTTTTTATGCCACAAAGCTCGATGGCGCGCGCTTCTACATGGCCAAGGTTCTGCCCGAAACCGGCAGTCTTTTATCAAGCATTACAGCAGGTTCTGCCTCGGTCATGGCGTTAAAAGAGGACGCGTTCTGACCAACACGATTGTGCAGCAGAAGCCTGCCAAAATAAATGAACTTTTAGTATAATCGTCTTAAATAAAGGGGATGACTGGGGAAGCCCCGGCCCCGGGCTATAGTGGGCAGAAGGTGCGCGCCATGGGCGGCGGCAGTCCTGAACTGATGATAAACAAGAACCTGTACCAGTGGTGCGTGCGGGGATTTACCTTGTTGCGCCGCAGGGTCGGCATGAACATCAATGTCCACGCCGAAGCGGGCCTCATTGAATCAGGGCAGATTTTCCAGTTCAACCACTTCGCCCGCTTTGAAACGATCATCCCCCAATATTTCATTTACCAGGCCACCGGAGCCTATTGCCGCTGCGTAGCCACCCACGAACTATTCCAGGGAAGCGACCGCTTCGCCAAATTGCTGTGGAGCGTGGGTGCCGTGCCCAACAATCATCCGGGGCTGCTTGCTTTTCTCGCTGCTGAAATCCTGCGCGGCCATAAGGTGATCATTTTCCCTGAAGGGAGCATGAACAAGGACCGCCAGATTGCTACGGCTCCGGCATCCTCGTTCCTTGCCAACCTCAGGCCTAATTCTGGCCACCGCAATGGTGCGGCAGCACTGGCGGTTGTTCTCGAAATATTCAAGAAGCGCATTCTTTCAGTGTATGAAGCCGGCGACCTGGAAAGGCTTGACCGCTGGGTGAGGGCGCTGGGACTGGCCGACCAGGCCGCATTGATTGCCGCGGCAAGGAAGCCGTCGCTCATTGTGCCAGCCAATATAACATTTCACCCCATCCACCTTGGCGACAATATACTGCGCAAGTCGGCGGAATTCTTCTCCCTCAAGATTGGTGCGCGCGCCAAGGAAGAGTTGCAGATTGAAGGTAACCTGATCCTGCGTGACACCGACATGGATATCCGCTTCGGCCAGCCATTCCACCCCGACGTTGCCTGGAACCTCGCAGATCGCCTCGTGCTCAGTCGCATCTTTGAAAACATCGACAGTCTCGACGAACTCTTTAGTCTCAAGGATACGGCCAGTCGCTGGATTGAACGCATGGCGGCCCTCACGATGCGCCGCACGACCAAGCGTCTGCGCGACCTCTGCATGACAGAAATGTATGCCAGGGTTACCGTCAACATCAGCCACCTGGCATCGCTGCTGCTGATGCGTCTGCTGGAAGCGGGTGAAACGGAAGTGCCGCGCAGCCAGTTCCATGACATCCTCTACACCATCATAAAGGATGTTCAACGACAGGAAAAACTTCACCTTCATAAATCGCTCACCGATCCGGATGCCTACAGGGGACTGCGCGATGGCAATTGCGAAAGCTTGGCCCAGTTCTTTACAGCGGCAGCGGCATCCCAACTCATCGAGCAGTCCTCCACTCATTACAAACTCTTGCCTGCCCTG
>JANMKJ010000073.1:0-5492 GCA_031371945.1 Rhodobiaceae bacterium | reverse complement strand
CAGAAAGATCTTGCCGGGGAAAACCCTGTTCCAGTGCTGCATCAACCGGTCGTACTCACGGTAATAGAGTCCGAGCTTGTCGAGTTCGGCATTGTAGCCGTGGGAATCGGAAAACGCATTCATGAAGCATGAAACACAGTTGTCGATGGCGTTCCGCCTGACATGGATGATCTTTGCATTGGGAAACAAAAGCCGGATCAGGCCAACCAGTTCAAAGTTATGGGGCATCTTGTCTACAATGCGGGAGGCATCGCGCGAGTAGCGGCGGATATGCGCAAGATATTGACCCGCCACAACCCGCGACTGCTCGGCTGTCATGGTCATCATCTGCCGGGAAAAACTGACAGTTGAATTCCGTGCCAGACCCAGATCCATTGAAATCTGCCGCAGTTTATGCAGTTCACCCGCACCATGGACGCAGGGATGACTGGCCAGGATCTGTTCGGTGAGCGACGTGCCCGACCGTGGCATGCCGACAACGAAGACCGGCACATCGGTAGGGTTGCCAAATTCACTCCGGCTGCCCACGAACAGCGGATTGAACACGGCAATCATATGGTCAACCCACTTGGCATAGGCCTGAACGTTGAACTGGCTGCCAGATATTTTCTTGCCACGGCTGAAATGGTCAATCGCCTCCTCGTAACGCCGGAGATCGTTGAGTATCTTTCCCGCCGCATGATGCAGCGAACTTTTTTGCTGCAGGTCCAGAGTGCCACTCTCCAGCTCAGCAAGGATTTCACCAAGCTCTCGCGGTTCCGTGTCAAACTTGCGCAGCGAGGCTAAAGCAATGTACCCTTCAGCCAGGGCAGTGCGCTCGGTGATCGACTGGCGCAAATACCCTTCCGCTTCCTCCATCCGGCCCAGGTTAACCAGGGCGTTGCCAAGGCCATTGGCAACGAGATGATGCCGGGGATGCAAGCGCAGCGCCTTGCGATAAAGTGGTAAGGCCAATTCCGCATCATTCATCAAAACATAGCAGCGCGCCAGATTGCACAAGGCGTCCACCAGGTTGGGTTTCAACTCCAGCGCCCGGCTCAAGTGGCGAATGGCCAGCCCGAAATTGCGCACCAGGATATAGGAACTGCCGAGGTTATGGTGGTAGACCTCGTTGCGGGGTTGAAGCGTTACAGCCTTGCTGAAATACTCAATGGCAATTTCCGGCTCCTGGGCTTCCAATCCGAGCGTGCCCATGAGGTGGAGCGCATCGGCATTTTCCGGAAACTTGCGCAGCACCGCCTGGTAAATGCGTTCTGCTTCGAGAAATTTTCTCTCACCCTGCAGCGCCACGCCACTGCGGAGCAACTCCGCCGTGTTCTGGTCCAAAACAGTCACGGCCACGGGCGGTCAGAAGCGGTAACTCAACCCGAGCAGCAGGCTATGCGATTCCACATCACCGTTTTTTCGGTCGTGAAGATTGCCAGTCACATTGAAGCGAACATTGGGCATGGCCCGGTAGCGATAGCCAAGGTCAACAGCCAGCGCATCTGAAACAGCGTATTTGACGCCAGCACCGAGCTGTAAGGCAAGATTTATCCCAACGCTGTCGTCAAAATGCGTGGGGAAGAAACTGCCGCCAAGCGCAGAATCGACCCAGCCAAAGCCCACGCCGCCCCCGGCATAAGGCGTGAACGCCGTTTCATTTTTGTAATCCAGCCAGATGTTGCCCAGCACATAGTTTTCCAGCAGATGCCCGTTGCTGCTGAACGGACTTACCGTACCATTCCCATCAACTTTGATCAGGTCTGTGGCGGCCACGACAATGCGCGAAAGTTCAACTTCGCCCCGCACATTGTCGTTGACCTGCACCCCCACGGCACCGCCCAGAATATAACCCGTCTTCAGCTTGAGTGACGTTTCGAAAATCGAGCCGCCTGAGTCAGTCAACCAGGTTGTCTTGAGGGTGTTGGGATCGCTGGCCCCTGCAAACACGCTGACATAAAGGCCCATGCTGTCTTGGGAGTTCAGCTCGTCGGCGTTCGCCGGGCCACAGGCAAGCATCATTGACGCTGTAACAGCACTTCCCAATAGGATCGATTTCATGGATTGCCCCCGCAAAAATTTAAGCCTGAGGCATAACAGCAACCCGACCGCGTCGCAAGCCCGCTGATTGGATATTTTCCAGAAAGCGAAAGCCCGGCATTTCCGCCGGGCTTCAACTTGCAGGGTTGGTAAAGGTGTTAGTTTGAGGCCGTGGTGCTGGCCAGGAACTTGAGTGGATCCATGGCTGTTGCACCTTTTCGCACTTCAAAGTGCAACTGTGGGCTTGAAACCGAGCCGGTCTGGCCAGCCTTGGCAATCACATCGCCGCGCTTGACCGTATCGCCACGCTTGACGAAAAGTTCCTTGGCATGGGCATAGGCCGTCACCCATCCGCCTTCGTGACGAATGAGAACCAGGTTGCCGTAGCCCTTGAGCTCGTTACCGGCATAGGCCACCACGCCGCTTTCAGCCGCACGAATGCCGGTACCTTCCGGCACGGCAATGTTGATGCCCTCGTTCTTCAGGCCATTTGGCTTGGCACCATACTGCGAAATGATCTTGCCCTTCACCGGCCAGCGCATGCCGCCAAGTGTCGGGTTGGCAGCAGCCTCAGCAACCTGCTTGGGCGCAGGTGCAGCATCCGGAATTTCCTCTGCCGCCAGAGATTTCTGGGCGGCAAGATTCTTTGGCGCCTCGATAGCTTCTGGCTGCTCATCATTTGCTGCAATTGACTCTGACTCGTCAACCAACGGCTTTTTGCCAGCGATGACAGAACCCTTAGCCGCGGGAATGCGTACGCTTTGGCCAATGCTCAACGGCTTGTCGTGCGGCAGGCCATTCAGGTCTGCAATCGTGTAGGGTGACACGCCATATTTCCGACCGAGGGAAAACAGGGTTTCGCCGCTGGCAACCCGATGGGCGCCTGCCGTAAGCCTTTTTGCTGGGGCCGAGGTTTCCTCCGCCACATCAGATTCAGCAACATAGCGGCTGGTCGGCGCCTTGGCCTGGGCAACACCCGGAATGCGCAACACGCGACCGGTGCTCACCGAGTAAGGCGCTGAAATATGGTTGGCAGAAGCCAGCTGGGAAACCGTGACGTTATTGGCCTTGGCAATTGAATAAAGTGTCATGCCCTGCTCAACCCGCACGGTGCCGCCCTTCTTCATGGCGGTCGTGGCGTGGGCTGGTTTGCTGTAGGCGGGTTGCTCGTCAACCTGTTCTTCAGCCTGGTAAACCGGCTGCTTGTAAGTGGGGCGCTTGTAGGCCTTGCCATACTTGTAGGTGTTGTTGGAATATTGCGGCGGGTTCACCGAGGCATTGGCCAAGGGCTTTGAAACAATCGCGTCGTCGTCAGACGCCACATAGGCCGTGGCTTTCTTCGACTTGGGCACGGACGCGGTATAGACCGGATCGGAATTTGAGGGATTGTCGGCAAACCGTGTCGCTGAGCCCGAGCACGCCGCCAACATGACGGCCATTGCAACTGAAGCCAGAATATTGAATTTGGAAATGCCCAAGGGGCCACGAGACACGATACGCATAGGCGAACTCCACAAACAAACTTACAAATTGGATAATGGCTTGTTTAGGTTAATGGAGCGTTTAAGGTTTCGGCCTCCGCGAGCGTGCCGCAATAATTTATTCGACAATGACGTCCGCACCGATTTTGACCCGGTTGTAGAGGTCAATTACCTCGTCGTTCATCATGCGAATGCAGCCGGAAGACATGGCTTTGCCGATACTCCAGGGCGCCGTTGTTCCATGAATGCGGTATTCCGTCGACCCGATATACATGGCGCGTGCACCCAGTGGATTTTCCGGGCCACCCGCCATGAAGGCCGGAATGATATGGCCCTTCTGGGCTTCGCGTTCGATCATCACCTGTGGCGGCCGCCAATCGGGCCATGTGGTCTTGCGAGTGATCTTGTTGCGGCCAGACCAGGTGAAGCCCTCCCGGCCAACACCAATGGGATACATGATGGCTTTGCCATCGCCCAAAACGAAATACAGCTTGCGCTCACTGGTGCGGATCAGGATCGATCCCGCAGCCATAGGCTCATTGAAATCAACGAGTGAATGGGCCGTTCGGCTCGAGTTGGAATTTTCGCGGCGTGGTGAAAACAGTGAAGCACTTTGCTGCTGGTCCTGGATGCCGCCATAAATTTGAAAAACGCTCGGCGCGAATTTGAGCTGCCCGGCATGTACTGTTGAACTCAACAGTGTGAAGCAAACAGAAAGGGCCACCACTAAATTGTTACGCATACGCATTCATCCACCTCGGCATTGCCGTCGCCGCCCGTTGCAGTGTGCCTGATGAGCGTTAAGAGCCCCTTAAACTTCACGTCCTTGCACGATCCCCTTGAGCCGCCGCAGCATCTCGAACGCCGATTCATGGCTCACGGGATGCCGCCATTTCGGTGCTATTTCGGCAATCGGTTTCAATACAAAAATGCGCACAGGAATGCCCGGATGCGGCACCAGCAGTTTGCGGGTCGGGGATTGCACCAGTCCTTCATAGTCAATGATGTCCAGGTCCAGTGTGCGCGGTCCCCAGCGCAAGGCCCGCTTGCGGCCAGCCATTCGTTCAATGGCATGCAGGCGCTGCAGCAAAGCCAGCGGTGGCAAATGTGTTTCAATCTGTGCAACCGCGTTCACAAAGTCGGGCTGGTTGGGTTTGCCAAATGGTGCGGTCACCAGCAGCCGGGATGCCTTGATCAACGTGAGACCATTGCTATCGAGGGCCCGCAGTGCACGGGTGACAGTCTGCGCCGGGGTGCCCCAGGGGCCGGAAATGTTGCTGCCCAGGGCTACAAGCTTCACGTGATGGACAGTGCCCCAAACATTTTAAGTGTTTCTTCCGCATCAGCCGCCGGCAGTTCAAGCGGGTGGCGCAGCGCAATCACGCTTCCCTCAACCACCAGCAGTGTCACCCGCTTCAGGTAATCCTCGGCACCCGCCTTGAAGGTTTCAAGCTTCAGGGCGTTCGCAAATTTCCGCGCGTGGTCTGACAGCAATGGCACTTTCAACGCGTTGCGCTTGGCAAACTCGCTTTGCCAGAACACGTCCTGGAAACTCACTCCAAACACTTTCACACCGAGCTTTTGGTACTGCTCGTAAGCCTCTGAATAACCGAGGGCTTGTGGGGTAGAGCCATGGGCTCCCGCAATCTGGTCCCAGCCTTCAGGATCAGCATGGCCGGGCCGTCCGGTGTAGGGGTAACAGAAATACACGCAAAGACCTGTTTCCCGCGCCGGGCTGATCATCCGGCCATCCGTTGCCACCAGGGTCACGTCTGGCAGCTTGACACCAATCAGGTGTTCCATGTTTCACCCCTTGTCGCGCAGCAGCCTGGATTTTTCACGGCCCCAATCACGGTCCTTGATGGCATCGCGCTTGTCATGCAGTTTTTTGCCCTTGGCGAGGGCAATGTCAATCTTGGCGCGCCCCCGCGGGTTGAAAAAAATCTTCAACGGGATGATGGTCAATCCTTCCCGCAGCACGCCCACCGA
>JANMKJ010000052.1:0-8071 GCA_031371945.1 Rhodobiaceae bacterium | reverse complement strand
ATGAGCGCCAACACACCATAGTCGGGCAGGAAGTCGCGCCCCAGCACCGTAAACCCGAACACCACCGATGACAGGCCAGCCGCTGACAGCAGGAAACCTTTGGTATCGAGCGGCGGTGCCTTTTCCGGCACCATGGCGGGCATGAAGCGGGTAGCCACAGCAAGTCCAATGATCCCAATCGGAATGTTCATCCAGAAAACCCAGCGCCAGTCGAAGTAGGTTGTGATGAACCCGCCAATGGGTGGCCCAACCAGCGGACCAATCAGTGCCGGAATGGTCAGCCACGCCAACGCGTCTACCAATTGTGATTTGGGGATTTCCCGCAAAATGATGATACGACCCACCGGCACCATCATGGCACCGCCTATGCCCTGCAAGGCGCGAGCGGCCACCAGCCACCCTAGCGACTGCGAGGCGCCACAGGCTATGGACCCCAGCATGAAGACCGCAATGGCCGCCCTGAACACGTGCTTGGCGCCAAACCGGTCGGCACACCAGCCACTGATCGGAATGAACACCGTAAGTGCCAGGAGATAAGTGGTAAAGGCGAGCTTCAGCACAATCGGATCGGTTTTAAGGTCGGCGGCAATTGCCGGAAGCGACGTGGCAATCACCGTACCGTCCATATTTTCCATGAACAGGGCCGAGGCAACAATGAGAGGTAGAATGCGGGCGGGCGTTAACATTTTGAACGTTCTTAGCATGACAAGGTGCCGTGATTCATGCAATCATCAAGCCTGACCTATGCTCAAGTGGTGAGGCAGAGACCCCATGCAACCTGTTCATAAGACTCAGGTATTTGTGGCAGGCGCCGGCCCCGTGGGGCTCGCGGCGGCAATCGAACTGCAACGTCGTGGATTCTCACCCCGCATTGTTGACCCCGACATGGCAGTTTCGCCCCAGTCGCGGGCTTTGGCCGTCAACCCGCGAACCCTGGAATTGCTCGAACCATGTGGTGCCACCGAAGCCTTGATCGCGGCGGGCCACCGTATCGCCGGCTTCATGGTCCGTTACAATTCGCAACCCTTGTTCAAATTGAATATCGGCCTCGCCAAACACCGGTTCAATTTCCTGCTCAGCCTGCCGCAATCGGACACTGAGAACATATTGGAAGAAACACTCCGGCGTGTGGGCATAACAGTAGAGCGCGGGGTAACACTTGCAGGCTTCAATGCTGACGGACCGCAGGTGAACGTGCACCTGAGCAATGGCGAAAGCGTGAGCTCCGATTACCTCATCGGCGCCGATGGCACCCATTCCACTGTGCGCAAGCTCCTTGGCTTTGGATTTCCAGGTGAAAGCGAGGCCCAAACTTTCGGATTGGCCGACGTTGAATTGACCGATTGGCCCTTTCCCTGGAACATGGGTGTAGCCACCATTCGCGAAGATCACGTCGTGGCGTTCCTTCCCATGCGTGTAGGCTTCGGCCGGTTCATATCAACCCGCCCCGGCACCATGAACTTACTCCCCGTTGAGGCCCGGGTCGGGAAAACCGTATGGGAAACTGAATTTCGCATCAACTACCGCCAGGTGGAGACCTACCAGAAGGGCAATGTATTTTTGGCCGGTGACGCTGCCCATATCCATTCCCCCGTAGGCGGGCGCGGCATGAATCTGGGCATCGAGGACGCCTGCTGGCTTGCATGGCTGATTGAACAAAAACGCAGCGCTGATTATACGGGTCTGCGCCACCCGGTAGGAGCGCGGGTGCTCAAGTTAACCGCCCAGCCCACACGGCTCATAAGTTCCAATGGATTAGCGGCAAAAACCCTTCGCCGCTGGGTGGTGCCTAGTGTGCTGGGTATCGAATGGGTGCAAAAAAAACTGCTGCCCAGCATCCTGGCGCTGGATACCCCACCTGCCCCTTGGCTTTGACCCGGCACTTCTGAAAGCGCTATAATCAGCACATGATTTTAAAGTTTTTCAGCTGGCTCGAAAATGCCGTCGATTCATTTCCGCAAACTGCGCTTGAGAAACCCAAGCCCACATTGCTGGCATTTGCCTTTCATTACACCAGGCCCTTCCTGCCATTGCTGGTGGCATCAATAGGGTTCTCGATCGTTATCGCATTGATTGAGGTCTATCTTTTTGCGTTTATCGGCAACCTTGTCGATTTGCTGGCCACCGCCGACCGCGCCACATTCTGGCAGGTCAATGGAACAAAGCTCGCCGTAATGGGTGGCGTTGTACTGGTGCTGCTGCCCATTCTCAATTTCGTCTCTGAATCCATTTCGCACCAGGGCCTGCGCGGCAATTTTGCCATGCGCATTCGCTGGCTCGCCCACCGCTATGTGCTGCGCCAGAGCATGGACTTTTTCCACAATGATTTTGCCGGCCGGGTGGCAACCAAAGTCATGCAAGCCGCCCTCGGCATTCGCGATGCCGTGATGAAAATCACCGAGGTGGTGGTCTACGTTTCGGTCTATTTCGTCGGTGCCCTCATCCTGGTCGGACAAAGCGACATCTGGCTGATGGTACCTCTTTTGGTTTGGCTTGCCGGCTACGCCTGGGCGTGTTGGTATTTTGTGCCGCGCCTCGGCAAGCTTTCCGAAGCCCAGGCCGACATGCGCTCGCTCGTGATCGGACGCGTAGTCGACAGCTACACCAATATTTCCACCGTAAAGCTTTTTGCCCACGCCGACCGCGAAGATACCTATGCCCGCGAAGGCATGGGCTGGATGCTGCAGAGCGTCTACAAATCCATGCGCATGTCGACATTCATGACGTCGGTCCTGAGCCTGTTGAGTGGCATTCTCATTTTCATGATGTCCGGAATTTCCATTTACCTGTGGCACCAGGGCCTTATCACGACGGGGGCCATCGCATTTTCCGTTGGTCTGACACTGCGTCTCAAGGCCATGTCACAATGGATAATCTGGGAAGTCGCTGGCCTGTTTGAGGATATTGGCGTCATCCAGGACAGTATAGAAACCATTGCCCGCGACCGGCTGGTGGCAGACGTGCCCAATGCCAAGCCGCTTTCCGTCACCAATGGTGAAATTGTATTCGATGCGGTGCGATTCAACTATGGCAAGCCCACTCCAGCAGATGGGCACGACATCGTTGACAAGTTCAGCCTGCGGGTAAAGCCTGGCGAGAAGGTCGGCATCGTCGGCCGTTCCGGCGCCGGCAAATCCACCCTCGCCAACCTGCTCCTGCGATTTTACGATCTTGGCAGTGGCGCCATCCGCATTGATGGCCAGGATATTTCACAGGTCGCCCAGGAGTCGCTTCGCGCCAATATCGGTGTCGTGACCCAGGACACCTCCCTGCTCCATCGGTCGGTCATGGATAACCTCCGCTACGGCATGCCCGACGCCACGTTCAAGGAAGTTGAGGCTGCTGCCCAGAAAGCCCATGCCGACGAATTCATCGCAAGCCTCGTCGATCCCAAGGGCCGCACGGGCTATGATGCCCATGTGGGAGAGCGCGGCGTGAAGCTGTCTGGCGGCCAGCGCCAAAGGGTGGCCATCGCTCGCGTCCTGCTCAAGAACGCTCCCATACTCGTGCTCGATGAAGCAACCAGTGCGCTTGATTCAGAGGTTGAATCCGCCATCCAGGAAAATCTCTACACACTGATGGAGGGAAAGACCGTAATCGCGGTTGCCCACCGGCTCTCAACCATCGCCGCCATGGACAGGCTCATAATCATGGACAAGGGCCGTATTGTTGAGGAAGGCACCCACAAGCAACTGATCAAGAAAAATGGCCTCTACGCCAGCCTCTGGAAACGCCAGTCCGGCGGCTTCCTCGTGGCCGAAGAACCCATCGCCGCAGAGTAATCTTTCTTTAACCATAATACGACCACATGGACCCTTGATTACGCCCCCGGGTAATTGAGAGGGAACCATGAAACACACCATTTTGGCACTTGTGGCCGCATCTTTGCTGATCACCGCCTGCACCACCAATCCTTATACGGGGGAACAGCAGGTTTCCAACACAGCCCTTGGCGCAGGCACGGGAGCCCTGCTCGGAACCGCCGCCGGTGCCATCATTGGCGGCACCACAGGCATCAAGACCCGCAAGGCCATGCTCATTGGTGCGGGTGTTGGCGCATTGGCCGGTGGCGGCGTTGGCCTCTACATGGACAACCAGGAAGCCAAGCTTCGCCAGCGCCTTGAAGGTTCTGGTGTATCCGTTACCCGTCGCGGTGACAACATTGTGCTCAACATGCCATCGAACATTACATTCGCAACTGATGAGTCAGACATAAAGCCACGCTTCTTCGAGACGCTGAACTCCGTGGCCATAGTGCTCCGTGAGTTCAACCAGACTCTGGTCGACGTCAATGGCCATACGGATTCCGACGGTTCGGATGAGTACAATGAAGAGCTGTCCCAGCGCCGCGCCAATTCTGTTGCGCAATACCTGATCTCCCAGCAGCTTGATGGCAATCGCTTTGAAGTGCAGGGCATGGGTGAAACCCAGCCCATCGCTTCAAACGCCAGCTTTAGTGGCAAAGCCCAGAACCGCCGCGTTGAAATTGAAATAGTTCCGCTGACGTAATGGACACCAACTGCGTGGGGCATTAAAGCCCCTCGCATGACCCCTGCTCGCATCATTTTGACTATACCGTCCTTGCCGCTTGCGACGGCCGAAGAAATTGCTACACGGTTCGAAGAAGAATTTCGCATCGAACCACTGGCCGTCACCATCAATGAAACCGATGAAGCCAACAGCCTGTGGGAAACCGTCGCCTATTTCGCCTCAGAGCCTGAAGCGCAACTGGCGCGCCAGTTGCTGCAACTGCCCACCGGACTTATCTCCACCCTGCCTGATACGGATTGGGTAAAACACTCTCTCGAAGGATTGGCGCCGGTTGTTGCCGGACGCATATTCCTCCATGGTTCCCACGATCGGGAGCGAAAGCGGGATGGCGGCGTATCAATTGAAATCGATGCAGGGACGGCGTTCGGCACCGGCCACCACGGCACCACGGCAGGCTGCCTTCTGGCGCTGGACGCCCTTCTCAAGCGCCGCAAACCGCAACGCATCCTCGATTTAGGTTGTGGCACAGGCGTTCTCGCTATTGCCGCCGCCTATGTCACCAAACAAAGGACCTTGGCCACGGATATAGATCCTGAAGCCGTGCGGGTGAGCCTGCAGAATGCCTGGCTCAATGGTGTGGCCCCGCTCATTCGCGGCATCACCGCACCTGGCCTTAAGCACACAAAGATTGCCGCTGCCGCCCCCTATGATTTGATCTTCGCCAATATTTTGGCGCGCCCGCTCATCTCACTCGCACAGGGCTTGAAATCAATTCTGGCACCGGGAGGGTCACTCATTCTATCAGGCCTGACGCGCGACCAGATCCGCTGGGTATCTGCAGCTTATGCCAATCGCGGCCTCATCAGTTCAGGCACGCACACCATTGGCAACTGGGCAACCCTGTCTTTCACCAGCCCCAAAAAACAAAAACGCCCGATGAGCTTGCACTCCGGGCGTTTTATTCCAAGGGCACAGGGCCCTGGCTGGGAGTTGGATTAGTTACCCCACACCATCTTTTCGATTTCCGAGCGGCGTACGCCGATGTCGGAAAGCATGCGGTCATCCAGCTGATGCAGCTGGCGCTCAGCCCGTGTGCGGGCCAGATAGGCCTTGAACCGGCCCATAACGCCGGGACCGAACTGGGTGGTGTTTACGCGCGAACTATCGCGGTTGAAAGTTGTCGTTGTCATCTTAATTCTCCTTCTTCATCTCTAGAACCATCTCGGATGTGACCGATAATTGGTCGTTCGAGGTGTTGATTTATTGTGCATCGCACTATTTACAGGCATGATATATGCCCCCTATGCGGGTAACTCCAGCGCTAGGTTCATGCATCACGCATGCAACAAATGCATGACTGAATTCATCTCTGGTTAACATTTGAAAACAGCGGAGGGGGAGCAAAATCAGCGGAAAAGTGGCAAAAACTCGCCAAAATTGCCTTAATTGACCAAAATGCAGAAATCGTTCAACATGCCCAATGCTTCATCAGGGTAAATGAACTGTATAAAACTTACCCATAGTCATGCTCAATTTGCATGAAAAACTGAAACTTCTGGTGCCCCCGAAAAAAGAATGCCCGACCTGTGGGTCGGGCACCGTAATTCGCAAATTGATTGCTAGTGATTAAACAGCAGTCAGGTTGCCTGCCGAGCTTTTGCCCGTGCGCTTGTCGGTCACGATTTCAAAGGAAACCTTCTGGCCTTCCTTGAGAGTGCGCAGACCGGCACGCTCAACGGCGGAAATATGGACGAAAACGTCCTTGCTGCCGTTATCAGGTTGAACAAAGCCGTAGCCCTTTTGCTCATTAAACCACTTTACAGTACCCGTATTCATGGGATCGTCCTTCAGTTGGGTTATCAAAAAGCCTCCACACAATGCAAAATGCAGCGCATAAAGACCCGTGTAGTCGATTGTTGGAGGATTCCTTGCATGCACGCGACCCCTTTGGGGAAGCGAAGCGGCCACTCGTCCGGCCCAATTTTCGATGCGAGTCATATGCAACAACTTGACGCAGGATGCAAGTATTTCCTTTTTGCCCGAATGGTCAAAAAAGCTTAGGATTCGGACATGATTCACAGTTCTCGCGTCGCTGCACTGCGGCAAATCCTGAAGAAACAAAAGCTTTCAGGCCTTATCATTCCGCGCCAGGATGAATTCCAGGGCGAGTATGTCAGCGCCTATGCCGAGCGCCTGAAATGGCTCACCGGGTTTGCCGGCTCCTGGGGCACCGCAATCCTTACCCTGAAGAAGGGCGCTATTTTTGTCGATGGCCGCTACACCATCCAGGTGAAAAGCCAGGTCGACAGCAAGCTTTTCACCCCACATCACCTCATCGACGAGCCACCCGCGACCTGGATAACCGAGAATTTGAAAAAGGGTGACGTGCTGGCCTACGACCCTTGGCTGGTCACCGCCGACCAGGCGGAGCGCTACGCCGCCGCCTGTGCCAAGGTGGGCGCCAAGTTGCAGCCGGTCACGCCAAACCCCATCGACACGATCTGGGAAGACCAGCCGCCGCGGCCCACCGAACCACTGTCAGTGCAGCCCTTGCAGTTTGCCGGGCAGAGTGTGACGGACAAGCTCGCGATGATCTCAAAACTGCTGGACAAGGCCGGGGCGGACGCCACCGTACTCACCCAGCCTGATTCAGTCGCCTGGGCATTCAACATTCGCGGTCACGACGTGCCCTACACGCCCGTCGTGCTGGGCTACGCCATCCTGAAGAAAAAGGGCAAGGCCGAACTGTTTATCGACAAGTCCAAGCTGCCGGAAGATGTGGCAGCCCACCTCAAGAAGTCCGTGACGATCAAAAAGCCTGCAGAACTCGAGGCAAGCCTGAAAGCCTTGGCCAAATCCACCGTACAGATCGACAACACCTGGGCGCCTGCAAAAATCAAGTCAGCCCTTGGCAAGGCCAAAATCATCAACGCCACCGATCTCTGTATCCTCCCCAAGGCCAGGAAAAACGCCACCGAACAGGAAGGGGCACGCGCCGCCCACCGCAGGGATGGTGTTGCAATGGCACGCTTCCTGTGCTGGCTCGAGGCTGCCGCACCAGAGGGCGGACTCACCGAATGGTCAGTCGCGGAAAAACTCGCAGAGTTTCGCAAAGACACCGGCATGCTCCTCGACCTGTCATTCGACACGATCGCGGGTGCGGGTCCCAATGCGGCAATTCCCCATTACCATGTTGATCCAGATAACTGCCTGCCGTTGGAAATGAACCGCATCTTCCTGATTGATTCCGGTGGCCAGTATCAGGATGGGACAACCGACATCACCCGAACCGTTATCGTTGGTGAACCAACGGCCGAAATGAAAGACCGCTTCACTCGCGTGCTGAAAGGCATGATCGGCATTTCAGTGTTGCGTTTCCCCAAGGGCACCTGCGGATCACAGATGGATGTGCTTGCCCGTGCCAGCCTGTGGGCCGCCGGCCTCGATTACGACCATGGCACCGGCCACGGCGTAGGCTCCTATCTATCAGTGCATGAAGGCCCTGCCCGCATCAATAAATCGGATCGCACCGTTCTCGAACCCGGCATGATCCTGTCTAATGAACCCGGTTTCTACAAAC
>JANMKJ010000032.1:0-1664 GCA_031371945.1 Rhodobiaceae bacterium | reverse complement strand
TGCTGCTCATGGTCGGGGCAAAGCCCGCAGTCGTAGGGGCAACCCAGCTCGGTTCGTGTTTGGAACTGCAGTGGCCGGTCACCAGGCTTCAAATAGTCATGGCACAGCTTGTAGTAGGCAGGGTCCGTGGAAACCAATGACTTCTGTACACCATGAGACTTGCAGCGCTTGAGATAGAAAACCTTGTCATCCTCGATAATGATCTTGGCCGGAACAAGCGCCATGCAGGTTTCGCACAGTGACGTGGTTTGCCCATAGAAAACATAGGGCGTTACCTTACGAATAGGTCCGTCCATTGGCCCTCCACATCATGAAAATACCGTAAATACACAGTGCCGCACAGACAAAATGGAACAAATTGAACGGCCCCACAAGGGGCGCGTAAGGTTTCAGGAACTCCCACACAAACCGTTGCGCTGCATAGTAGAGGGCCATCAGGTAAAATCCGTTGGCCATGAAAAACGCATTGCGCCGCCACAGGAGCAGCAGCGCGACCAGCAGGAACACCAGCATCGATAGTGATTCATAGAGCTGCACCGGATGGCGCATGACGCCGTCACCGAAATCATGACCCCATGGCATGGCAGTCGCAATGCCATAGGTATTGTCGTCCAGCCCCGAGAGGTAACAACCAATCCGCCCGACCATGACGCTTGTTGCAAAGGCTGGAACAAACATGAGGCCGGTCGACTGGCCAACGCCCTTCCACCACTTGAACATTTCCACGGCGACGATGGCACCGGCCAATGCCCCCACGATACTGCGTCCAATACCTGGCACGCCTGACAGCCACAGATTCACTGTGCCCGCCCCGAAACCTCCCGCAACAGCACCAGCAACGAGTGCGAGCGCATAGGCGGTGCCTAACGATTCAATGCGCTGCGCAGCACCAGCCAGTCGCCAGCGGTAACAGGCAAATGTCACTACCAGTGAACTCAAGACCGCCAACAGGTCAAATAAGGTATGGGCAATCACCCTTTGTTGATAACGGGAATTGCAATCCACGCAAACAGCAACATGCCTATAAAGAATGAAATCGAGGCCACCGCCGTGATGGGCTCAACCGACGCATTTCCGGCCAGCACAAAGTACAGTGACACCACAAGGACGAATATGCTCACTGAATGTATCCAGAAATGCACTGGAGCCAGCTTGTTTGCCGATGCCTTGGGAAACAGGTGATAGAAAAATCCAAACACCGCCGACATGAGCCAGCCCGCCACCATCGTGTGGGCATGGACCGGCATCTGGAGATGATTGTTGCTCATGGCCATGTGAAGGCCGAGCATCATACCGCAGATGGCAAATACAATACCTAGGATAAAGAAATTCTTCGCAACGCCCTGCATTTCAATTCTCCCCTGAGATCAAAATGCCCCCGCTGGCGGTTTTCTAGCAAACTTCCTGATTCGAGAAAAGAGTTAGCCCTGGCGCTCAAACGCGTCCCGGATCATCTTCTGCAATTCTTCGCGGCGATACGGCTTCATGATGATGAAGCCCTGCTTGAAGCGCGGCTCGTCCTGGTGAACCATGGCACCCTTGGGGTAACCCGAGGTATGCACGATTTTCAGTTCCGGCCGCATGCCACTTGCCGCCTGGGCAAGGTCAAACCCGTTCATGCCACCAGGCATGACGATGTCGGAGAACATGAGGTCAATGTCATG
>JANMKJ010000541.1:0-2887 GCA_031371945.1 Rhodobiaceae bacterium | reverse complement strand
AGGTGAGCTCCCACTATGATGCGAGTGCGCAAACCTTCGACCTGACACTTGCACAAGCAACCGCACCCACGCCGGGCCAACCGCTCAAGCAACCCATGCACATACCGCTGAACCTTGGCCTCGTTGGCCCTGATGGAAATGACATGCCGCTGGATCTTGAGGGCGTGGGCACGCTCAACACGCCGCGCATAGAACTGACGGAGGAGAAGCAAACGTTTCGTTTCCGAAACATCAGGAATCGCCCCGTTTTATCGCTCAATCGCGGGTTTTCTGCACCCGTGATCGTGCAGGCCCGGAGCAGCGCCAAGGACCAGTTGTTCCTGATGGGACATGACCGGGATACCTTCAACCGCTGGGAGGCGGGACAATCGCTGGCCAAGGACCTGATCATCGCCAGTCTGGAAACTCCCGCTGACACGACCGAGTATGCGGCGGCGCTCAAGTCGGTGCTGGGTGACGCCTCGCTCGATGCCGCATTCAAGGGCCTGATGCTGGGCCTGCCCACGGAGGCCGACATTGCCGCAGCGCTGGGTGCGAATGTGGACACGGACGTCGTGCTGCAGGCACGCGATCATGTGCGAACACAAGTGGCCCGACGGTTGCGGGATTCGCTGCTGGGCATCTGGAACGACACCCAGGAAACAGCAGGCTATGTGCCTGATCCTGCGGGCACCGGGCGGCGATCCCTGCGCTATGCGGCGCTTGGCCTGTTGGCTTCAGGAATGCCGGATATCACCATTGGGCTCATCCAACAGGAGTTGGCCACGGCCTCAAGCATGACGGCGGAAATCGGTGCGCTGACAGCGATGCTGGGCATCGACGCGCCGGAAACCGGCATTGAGATGGACGCGTTTTATGCAAGGCATCGCGATGACCATTTGCTGGTCGACAAGTGGTTTGCGCTGAGTTCGTACACTGGACCTGCGTCCAAAATTGCCAATCTGATGCGCCATCCGGATTTCAGGCTGACAACCCCCAACCGGGTCTATGCCCTGCTCGGCGGCTTCACCGCGATGAACCTTTCGGGGTTCCACGCAGCCGACGGTGAGGGATACCGTATCGTTGCCGAAACGATCCTCCAGCTGGATGCCATAAACCCCCAGGTGGCAGCCCGCATGGCGACAGGTTTTCGCAGCTGGCGGATGATGAACGACGTGCGCAAGGCGGCTGCTTCCGCCCAGCTGCAAAGGCTGGTGGAAGCCCCTAATTTGTCACGGGATGTGTTTGAAATCATATCCCGAACCCTGCGCGGATAGCCCGTCTAAAATTCAGAACTGGACAAGTTGTTTCGTTTACGAATCTATAGGGGTCAATTGATTCGATTGGACAACACCAAATCGGGTGAATTGCCGTGGGCACGGCGACAGGCAAAGGCAACGGATCTTGGGCAAGGCACAGATAGGGGAATTATTTTTCAAGGAGCGTGCGCTCAGGCTGCCCTCGCCCCTGCCTGAGAAGTGGCGCATCCTGATTTCCGAAAAATCCCTGCGGCGCACGATCACGGTTTTGACCGTGCTGTTCCTTGTTGCCCTGACAATTTCACTGCTGTCGCAACTTCTTCTCAGCCGCAACAGCCACCTCGCCGAACAGAACCGGCTCTCCGTCCTGCATGCGCAAATTACCACCCAGAACATCGTGAACGCCCTGGCGAGCGATGTTGCCACCGGGCAAACCGTGCGGCCGATGAACGTGGAACTGTTGCTGCAAGCGCTGCCGGAAGATGCCTTGGCCGAAGACCGGATTTTTGCACTGGTCGACAATTATGGAAATGTCCTCGCCAGTTTGCCGATGTACAGTTCGCTTGCGGGGCAAAAAATCACTGACGTGCTGGGACCACAATTCATCACGGAAACCGATTTCAACGCCAAGACCATGCGGCCCCTGTCACTGGTGAATGGTGAAGGGGCCTATGTGACCGCCCATGCTCTGGGGAATTTTCCGGGAAGCCTGGTGGTCATCCAGAAGCGCTCCGACCTCTTGGCGTCGTGGTGGACGGGTGTCACACGGCTGGCGGTCTTGTTTGTGGTCACCCTGCTGGTGCTGGCCATGCTCGCCGGGGCGTTTCACTGGCAGGCGGCCAAGGCTTCCGAGGCCGACACCACCCTTGCCATTGCCACCGAGCGGCTGGACAAGGCGCTGGACCGCAGCAACTGCGGCATGTGGGACTGGAACCTGGCGGAGGGTACCATCTTCTGGTCGAAATCCATGTTCGAGATTCTGGGACTGCAGCCCAAGGGCGAGCTTTTGAGCTTCGGCGAAGTTTCCGAATTGCTGCATCCGGAAAACTCCAACATTGAAATGATGATCGAAGAACTGCTGCGCGGCGAGCGCACGGTTTTCAACCGCGAGTTCCGCATGCGCCATGAGGATGGCCATTGGGTGTGGCTGCGGGCGCGCGCCGCCCTGGCACCAGGGGAGCGGCCGGACGCGCCGCATCTCATTGGCATCGTGTTTGACATTTCCGCCCAGAAGCAAAGCGACAAGCTGAACCAGGATGCGGAACTTCGCCTCAAGGATGCCATCGAGAACATCTCGGAGGCTTTCGTATTGTGGGACACGGAAAACAAGCTGGTGCTGTGCAATTCAAAATACCAGCAGTTCCATTCGCTGCCAGCGCTGGCCTGCATTCCGGGAACGCCCTATGCCACGGTCACGCAATCGGCCAAGGAACCCATCGTGCGCCAGTATGTGCCCACCACGGCGGGAGATTCCGAGGGCAAGTTGCTGGAAGTGCAACTGGGCGATGGCCGCTGGCTGCAAATCAACGAGCGGCGCACGCGGGATGGCGGCTTCGTGTCGGTGGGCACCGATATCACCGCACTCAAGAAGCACGAGGAACGGCTATTGCTGTCTGAGCGCACCCTGATGATGACGGTGCGCGACCTGC
>JANMKJ010000539.1:0-2370 GCA_031371945.1 Rhodobiaceae bacterium | reverse complement strand
ATCTGTCATTCCCGCGCAGGCGGGAACCCAACTTGCTAGCCACAAAGTTGGATCCCCGCCTGCGCGGGCATGACGAATTGGTTTGGGCAGAAGATTTGGTTTGCAATGACAGTCTGGTTTGGGATGATGGTACGAGTGACTGTGCTTGACTCCTTGCCCCTGCCATGTTTCGTGGCCCAAAATGACGACGTGAGGGATTCTTGATGGCTGTGGCGTTTGTGTTTCCGGGGCAGGGAAGCCAGGTTGTGGGCATGGGCAAGGCGCTGGCCGATGCACATGGGTCTGCTGCCCAGGTTTTTGATGAGGTTGATGCGGCCCTGTCGCAGAAGCTTTCATCCCTGATGTGGGACGGTCCTGAGGCGGAGCTGACGCTGACGGCCAATGCGCAACCGGCGTTGATGGCGGTGAGCATGGCGGTCCTTGCTGTACTGAAGGCCGAGCATGGCATCACGATTGCCAATACGGCCAAATTTGTCGGCGGGCATTCACTGGGCGAGTATTCAGCCCTGGCGGGCGCCGGCACTTTCTCAATTGCAGACACCGCACGGCTGCTGCGCATTCGCGGGCTTGCCATGCAGTCGGCAACGCCCGTGGGTATTGGTGCCATGGCCGCAATCCTGGCTCTGGACTTTGCCGATGTGGCAGCGATTGCTGCCGAGGCAGCCCAGGGTGACGTGTGCCAGGCGGCGAATGACAACAGCTCTGGCCAGGTGGTTATTTCCGGTCACAAGGCGGCGGTTGACCGCGCCTGTGAGCTGGCCAAGGCGCGGGGAGCGAAACGCGCCATATTGCTTCCAGTGAGCGCTCCTTTCCATTGCGCCCTGATGGGCCCCGCGGCCGATGCCATGGCCGAGGCACTGCAAAATGTTGTCATGCATGAGCCCTCGGTTCCCGTGATAGCCAATGTAGTGGCGGGTCCGATCACCGATGTGGCCGAAATCCGCCAGCGCTTGGTGCAGCAGGTGACCGGCACCGTGCGCTGGCGCGAGTGCGTGGGCTTTATGGCAGGGCAGGGCGTTAATGTATTTTGTGAAATAGGTGCCGGCAAGGTATTGACGGGACTGTTGAAAAAGAATGCGCCCGAAGCGGTCGGGCTCTCCCTTGGCACGCCCGACGATATTGCCGCTGCCGTAACCGTTTTGAAGCAGGGATAACCCATATGTTTGATCTTACCGGCAAGACCGCACTTATCACCGGCGCTACGGGCGGCATCGGCGCATCAATTGCGAAGGCACTGCATGGCGCAGGCGCAACGGTTGCGATTTCGGGCACGCGTGCCGCCGTGCTGGAGGAATTGAAGGCGGCACTGGGCCAACGGGTGCATGTTGTGGCGTGCAATCTGTCGGATGCTGCCGACGTTGAGAAACTGGTGCCGGCGGCCGAAGCTGCCATGGGCGGGCTGGATATTCTGGTCAATAACGCGGGCATTACCAGGGATGGTCTCGCCATGCGCATGAAGGATGAGGACTGGGCTGCCGTGCTTGATGTCAACTTGACGGCGAGCTTCCGGCTGTGCCGGGCGGCCATGCGCGGCATGATGAAAAAGCGCTGGGGACGCATCGTCAACATCACCAGCGTGGTGGGTGTCACAGGCAATGCCGGGCAGGCAAATTATGTGGCGTCAAAGGCGGGCATCATCGGGTTGTCAAAATCCCTTGCGCAGGAACTGGCCTCGCGCAATGTGACGGTCAACTGCGTAGCCCCCGGCTTTATCGCAACGCCGATGACGGATGTGCTGAACGACAAGCAGAAGGAAGGCATTCTCGCCAAGGTGCCCGCGGGACGCCTGGGAACACCGGAAGACATCGCAGCCGCCGCACTCTACCTCGCCTCGAATGAAGCTGCCTATGTGACAGGTCAAACCCTGCACGTAAATGGCGGCATGGCGATGATATAGTAGGGATGGGAAAGAAGGGAAAGCTTTCGCTTTCCCGTCCTATTGTCCTCAAGATGACGGCAAAAGTACGCGGTTGATAACGTGGATGACGCCATTGTCGGCCTGGATGTTGGCCTGGATAACCCGTGCCTTGTCCACATGAACCTTGCCACCGGAACGCACAACGCGAATTGTTGTATCGCCGCCGCGCTTCAGGGTTTTCACATGAGTGGGCTTGGTTGGAACATCCTTGGCAAATACAGCGCCAGCCACGACGTGGTATTTCAGAATGGCCGCAAGCTTGTGCTTGTTTTTGGGCTTCAGCAGTTCCGCAACCGTACCTGGTGGCAACTTTGCAAAGGCGGCATCGGTCGGTGCAAAAACGGTAATTGGGCCTCGCCCGGTGAGCGCAGGTACTTGGTTGGGACGCTCCCCCAGCACGGCGTCGAAGGCCTCGCGGGCCACGGGAACCGAGTCGGGATGCGCGACCCACG
>JANMKJ010000518.1:0-5439 GCA_031371945.1 Rhodobiaceae bacterium | reverse complement strand
GTTCAGCATATGGATGATGGTCTGGGGGGGCTTGTCGGCAAACTTGAGCGTACGGGAGACGTTGTGGAACGTGTCTTGCGTGAGCAGCCCGCGAACCTTCAACCCCGCGTCTTCCTGGAAGGATTCGATTGCTGCGAATGTTGCAGGGCCGAAAACACCGTCGACAGGACCCGGCTCAAAGCCAAGTCTTTTCAAGACCTCTTGCGCGCCCCGGACCTTGTCCCTGTCGACAACGAGGTCTTGGCCGTCGACGCTGCCCGTACCCCAGCCTTCCTTAACCCATGCTTGGGTGAACAGCGAGCGGATGGCCTGTGTGGCATTCAAGGGCTGGTTCGGGCGTCCAACGGCTGCAAAATATGCATCCAGGGCCGCAGCGGTAGTCTCATCCATCTTGTGCGACAGGTCTTCAGTTTTCAAATACTCCAGGCGGCGCAAGAGGCGTTGCATGGTTACAATTTCCTGCTCGGTCGCTTGTCCAAGGCTGGCGTATTGCACGGTCAGCTCCCCTGTATCGGGCGCGGAAACCATGCCTTGTCCGAAAGCGGCGTCGGCTGCACCGAACATGATGCCCAAGGATAGAGCGAGCTTTAGGGTTAGGGAAATATTTTTGTTCATGTCACGTTCTCCAGGTTTGGGGTACAAAATATCAAGGCAATGATCGAACAGCGTGGAATCCGATGGAATTGGTTTTCCGGCTGGATTTTTCCCATGCGGTGACTTGTTCGTTAACTTCGTTTCGTTCAGTGGACCATGCGCCGCCAAGAACAACACGTTTGTCACAGGTATCGGAGCTTGCGTTTGGCGCGTATGAGAACGGCTGCCAGCAGTCCGCCGACCACTCCCACACGTTGCCTTTCATATCATAGAGACCAAGCGCGTTGGGCGTGAATGAACCAACTGGTGTTGTGCCATTGGAGGTGTCTTCACAGTTTCCGGCAGCTGGCCCGGTGGCGTTAAAGCAGTCCAGCGAAGCATCGCCAATTTGGCCTTTTGTCTGCGCAGCACCTGCTCCACCAAGCGCTGCGTATTCCCATTCATCCTTGGTGGGCAGGCGGTACTCCTTGCCAGTAAGCTTGGAAAGCCATGGCAAATACTGCGTCGTCACATCATCAAAGGATACGAAGATCGCCGGTCTGCTGCCTCGGCCCCAACCTGAATCATCGGCAATGGCCTGGCACGCGCCGTCATCTACACATCTTTGCCAATCATCAAACGTGATGTCATAGCGCCCAATGGCGAAGTCGTGATCGATGCTGGCAGCGGTCGAACTAGCCTGATCCACATTTGTGGAGTTCCCGGCCGAAACGACAACAAGCTCAGGGCAATCGGCGCAATCGCGAAAAACGTCACCTTGCTGCGGCGGAGCTACAACAGGCGCGGATGACGCATCCTGTTCCGTCTCATCGGCCGGCTTTTCTGGTGCTGGCGCAGTTTCTGCTACTGGCGCAGTCTCTGGTACTGGCGCAGTCTCTTGTAGTGGCACAATTTCTGGTACTGGAGCAATTTCTGGTACTGGAGCGATTTCTGCTACTGGCGCAGTTTCTTGTACTGGCGCAGTCTCTGGCAAAGGGCTTGACGCCTGTTCGGCAGGTTGGGCGGCTTGGACAGCCACCTGTGGCGGTTCTTGCGGTGGATTTGGTAGCTGTACTTCCGGCTGCGCAACGGCTCCCGCTTGCGGTGGCAATTCGGCCGAAGTTGTCACATCGGACACACTTGGCGTTTCAGGCGCGGAGAGTTCTTTGCCAGCTTTGGCGTTTGAGGATGGCATCAGATTTGACAGGAGGAAGTTCCGTATCTTTCCATCGCTCGCCAAATCGAATACGACGCCAAAACTCACCAAGCCCAAAACAGCGACAATAATGACAGTCAAACGCCCGCCGCCAGGTTGCCGGGGTCCTCGCGTTTGTTTGACGGTCTTTGCACGGCTCTGCATGGGTGCTGGCGCATGTCGCTGACGGTAATGTTCATCGTTTGACTGTGCACCGATGCCTTGCCTTGCGGGTGCCGCATTGCCGCTACGATCTTGAAATCGCTGGTCTGGCGAGGGTTTGTTGGAAAGCAACCGGTCAAAATCAAAGCGGCTACCGGTACGAATTTGCCTCTTGTCGTCCAGTGAACGGCTCATCGCTAAAGCTCCAAAAGCAGTTGCTTTTGCAGGTCACCGCCGGTGTGAACTCACAACGCCACTAACCTGCAAAATTCCACCCATGCTTAGTCAAGCATAGGCAGAATTCCGAGCCGTCCCTAAATCAGAAATCTGTATTACAGCTAATATCAATTCTAGCTCACATTAAGGCGCTGGTTCCATAATGGAACAACGCGTCCGCTTAATTTTACTGGAATGGTTAACGCCCCGACCCTGCCCTCATCGGCATCATGCCATGATTGCAGACCACGCTTTATTATTCCAGCAGACTTACCGAGCTAAATTTCTCACAAGAGGCGGCAACACCACTTTTATCAAAGGCAGTTGGCCATATGAGGCAATGCAATCATCATCGTTGCTGTTGATGGAGTTGTATAACGATTCTATGCCGCTGCACTCTATACAGCCATTTCAAATCCCATTGATTCCGACGAAATTCATAAGTGGTTTGAAAACAGCCTCAATTTGTGGCGAAGCAATAGAAAAAGCCGTTGCCTCCGGTCCCTTTCAAGGCCTCCTGGCTGCAGCCGCCGCGCGAAGGGTGAGACGAGTTCCACGACTTGGCAGGCGCTGATTCATCGAGACCGGTGCGGTCGCTATGGCCCATCATCACTGCGCCTTCCGCCCCGCTCAAGGTCCAGTTGCTACAAGTGCGGTCCTCGCCCGCAGCGAAGGCCGTGCCGTCTGGCTGAGAGCCGGTGAGAATATCATGCATGTTGGGCGTGTCGCCACGGCCGTTCACCACTTCGGCCTTTTCCGTCAGAGCCGTCGCCTTGGTGAGATTGTTGCTGCCGTGCAGTTCCGAAACATCCTTGGCAATCACCTCGCCCTTGGCATTGGCCCAAGGTCCTGCACCGATGCGTTCCTTGGCATTTACAGCACCTTCGCCTTGCGTCGAGAGATAGGCGTGCCATGTTTGCCCCTTGGACCCAGCCGCTTCGGCAAGCGACTGGCAATGCTTGTCGGCCCCATCGAGCCCACCCAAATCAGCACCTTTTCCGGAGCCCGTGCTGGTTACAAAAAATCCCATTTTCATATCTTGGGCAAAAGCCGGTGCCGGCACGGTGAGGAAGAGCAGCACAGGCACGATCAGGACTTCAATATTTGATTTTCGCATGTTGTTCTCCTTTGTTCCCGCCCTCGGACAAAAACTAACGGCCGGTCAGGGGCGATACAATTCAACTTTATTTGAACCACCACGCCGGAACTTTTTCATTCCGACGTATGAGCGTAATGATGGTCTAATGCGTCCAACTGAAGAAAATACTATTTTTGCCCGACAGTATTGGATTTGTAACTCACCCGCCAGATTGTGCCATTCCCATCTTCGGTAACGAGCAGCGAGCCATCCTTCGCCACGGCAATCCCAACGGGCCGGCCCCAGACTTCCTTGTCAGAGAGAACGAACCCCGTCATGAAGTCCTGATATTGTCCTGTGGGCTTGCCATCCTTGAACGGCAGCATGACGACCTTGTAGCCGGTGCGGCCGTCGCGATTCCACGACCCATGCATCGCCACAAAGGCGTTACCCCGATATTCCGGCGGAAAGGCTTCTCCGTTGTAAAAGGTGATGCCCAGCGGTGCGGAATGTCCCTGAAATAGAACGCTCGGAACAGTTACCTTGTTGGCCAGATCCGGTCTTTCGCCTTTACGCCGCGGATCCTCGTTGCCACCAATATAGTACCAGGGCCAACCAAAGAAGCTGCCTTCCTTGACTTCCGTGGCATAGTCAAACGGCACATTGTCGCCCAGACCGTCACGCTCATTTACGGCGCACCACAATGCACCATTTCCAGGCTGGACCGCCAGTCCTGAGCAATTACGCAAGCCGGTGGCATAAATCTTTTCATTTCCGCCATTAGGATCGTAAGCGATAACATCAGCACGGCGTTCTTCCGTATCCCATGTGGCACCCAATGGCTTTTCTTTTTTCCAGGCCTCAAGACCGCCCTCCGTGAACGGTTTGGGCGACATATCTAGGGCAATATTGGAACCGGAACCTACCGCAAGGTAGAGTTTTGATCCATCAGCTGAGAATACAATATCGCGCGTCCAATGATGGGCCTCCGGAATGTGATCGATAATCACTTGCGGTTCGTCTGCAGCTTTGATGTCGCCGTTCTTGTAGGCGAAGCGCACCACACTGTAGCTGTTGGCAACGTAAAGCCATTCCGGATTCGGCCCAGGCGGATAAAAGGCTAATCCATAGGGCTGGTGAAGGTTTCCGGCGAAAATTCCCTCATCCTCAAGTTTGGTCGCACCGTCACCTAAACGGTAAACGCGAATCTGGTCAGCCCTACTGTCGGCGACAAAAATGTCACCATTGGGGGCAACCCGAACGATACGTGGACTTTTGATTCCGGAAGCAACAAGGTCCGCCGTAAAGCCCTTCGGCAACAGGGGTTTGGCATCTTCAGGCATCTTGATTGGGGCGGCAAAGTTCTCAGAAGTATTTGCTTCGTTCGGCGCTTGCAAATCCTGCGGTAACAATAAGCGCGTGACTCCCGGCTTGTCATCCTTCCAACTTCCAAAAGCATCCTTGCCTTTTTTTATCGCCGTATCCGCAGCGAGAACGTGGGTGGAAGATAGAATCAATAAGGATAACATCGTAGCGTTGAGGTTTTTCATGAGGAATCTCCAATGCACTGACCTACAACTCAATCAGACGTGCAAGGTTCCACACCCATTGGAGAGAAAGACGGGCCTCCCAAAATGGGGAACACGAGGAGGTTTTGATCACCAGTAGCGATCATTTCGCACGTGTATTTTCCGGTCATCCAGGCCGAGCTCTCGCAAATCGCGGTCGTTCATTCTCGAAAGCATTTGGCGGTCGCGCATTGACTCAAGTTTGCCTTTGGCAAAATCGAGTAACCCTGACGCCAATGTTGGTATCAGGGAAAATGGATGGGGCGTAGGTGTGTCTTGAAATGAACCGCTTTCTGAATTGTAATCCAGTCGCTTGCTGTAGCCTTTGAATTCCTGATAGTTCTTCATGGAAACTCTCCTCTGCTGCATCTCAACCGTTGAGCGGTGGCGATGGCCGGAGCTCACGATTTCATGAAGGAGACTGGGGCTGCTGGGGATTGAAGTCGTGAAAACGCCCGGAACTGATTATGAAGATCGCTGAAATTCGACGTGGCATAGCTGCCTTTTCAATTGTGCAGCTATGCTACAGGCACTCGGGAAGGCGGAACGCGATTTGCGCAGATTTGGGCGAGCATGGGGTAAATCCAACCAACTTCATTTGGTAAACCACTATTGCCCTCTCCGCCTCGCTCCAATCAGGCGTACCG
>JANMKJ010000045.1:0-2396 GCA_031371945.1 Rhodobiaceae bacterium | reverse complement strand
CCTTTTTGTTCCTCATCCGCTAATGTTTGCGGGCAAGTTGTATAGGTGTCTTAGGCCTCCCCAGATTGGGAGTACATTAGCCGCCGTCCGGCTGCCCCGCGAATAGCGTCCATTGCCCGTTCGGTAACTGATTTATTCACGCTGTTCGTCGCCAGAGTTTGCGGGGAAGGTGGGTCCCCGCAACAGGTGCGGCGATGACAGGCGGGGAGTGCAGAGATTCCGGCTTTCGCCGGAATGACGGACGCTGGCAAAGAAAGTCAGACCAGCCCGCCCAGTTCACCCAGCCCTTCAATGCGCACCGTGACCTTGCCGGGGATGCGGTCGTCCTGCCCGCTGCCGCGCGTGAGCCTGACCGCCTGGAATCCGAACTGGGCTGCTGCCTGCGCATCCCAGCTGTTGGCGGAGACAAAACATATGGAAGGCGCGTCCTGGATCTGCAGCTTCTGCATGGCGTGGCGGTAGACGCGGCGGCTGGGCTTGTAGATGCCCACATCTTCCACCGACAGCACGAGGTCAAAAAGCCTTTCCACGCCGGCCGCACGCACCGCACTGTCGAGCATCGAGGGACTGCCATTGGACAGGATGGCAAGGCGCTTGGCGCGGGCCTTCAACGCCGTCAATGCTTCAACCACATCGGGATAGGCATCAAGCTTCAGGTACAGCGTCATCAGCTCATCGCGCAGGCCCGCCTCGTTGATCTCCAAAGACTCCAGCGAAAAATCCAGCGCATCGCCGGTTACGTGCCAGAAATCGGCATGCACTCCCATGAGGCTGCGCAGCCAGGTGTATTCCAGTTGCTTCTGCCGCCATAGCTTCGCCAGGCTTTCCGCCTTGGGTCCAAGCTCGGTGGCCAGTTTTGCAACCGGTGAGCCCACGTCAAACAATGTGCCATAGGCATCAAAAACGATAGCCCGAACACCCTCCAGCTTCGCCATTTCCACTTCCCCGCAACGCCTGTTGCGACTATGCTAAACCAACAGCAGGAAAAATGACATGCCCCATGATGGCCACCACCACGATCATGACAGCCACGATCATTCGGAGCTCTCGCCCATAGCACTCCGCGTGCGCGCCCTGGAATCGCTGCTCATCGAAAAGGGCTATGTGGACCCCGCCGCCATTGATCTCCTGATCGAAACCTATGAAACAAAAATCGGACCGCGCAACGGTGCCAAGGTCGTGGCCAGGGCCTGGGTCGACCCCACCTTTGCCGCGTGGCTGAAACAGGACGCAACGGCGGCCATTGCCAGCATCGGCTATACCGGCCGCCAGGGCGAACACATGGTGGCGCTGTTCAATACGCCGGATACGCACAACATGGTGGTCTGCACCCTGTGCTCGTGTTACCCATGGCCGGTCCTCGGACTGCCGCCGGTGTGGTACAAGTCCATGCCCTACCGCTCGCGCGCCATTGTCGAGCCGCGCGCCGTGCTCAAGGAATTCAATGTTGAACTGCCGAAGGAAACCCGCATCGACGTGTGGGATTCCACCGCTGAACTGCGCTACCTGGTGATCCCAATGCGCCCGGCGGGTACCGAAAACCTGAGCGAAGAACAGCTTGCCGAACGGGTGACGCGCAATGCGATGATTGGCACCGAGGTTTTGGCATGAACGGTCCCCAGGACATGGGTGGCTTCACCCGCTTTGGCCCGGTCAACCCGGAGGTGGACGAGCCGGTTTTCCATGAGGCGTGGGAAGCCAGGGCGCTCGCCCTTTGCCTGGCCATGGATTCATCGGGCCTGTGGAATGCCGACATCATACGCCACACCCGTGAATCCATGCCCGCCATGAAATACTGGTCATCAAGCTACTATGACATTCGCGTCGAAGGCCACATCACCCAGTTGGTGAAGCATGGCTACATAACCGAGGCAGAAATCGCCGCAGGCCGCATGCAGGTGCCACCGGCCACGATGAAAAGTGTTTTGACGGCAGCGAACGTGCCCGCAGTGCTTGCCAAGGGTGCACCCTATGACCGCCCCGGCAAAAACCCGGCGCGCTTTAAGCAAGGAGACAGAGTGCGCTGCCTTACAGCGGCCAGCGAAGGCCACACCCGCCTGCCGCGCCATGCCCGGGGCAGGAGCGGCGAGATCGCCAGGGTGCACGGTACCTTCATATTTCCCGATACCTCGTCGAAGGGTTTGGGTGACGACCCGCACTGGCTTTACACGGTGCGTTTCAGCGCCCGTGAAATATGGGGCCACGACAATTCCGATGGCGTGATGCTTGACCTGTGGGAGCCCTATCTTGAAGCAGCCTGAAGAACCGGTGTTCAACGAACCCTGGGAGGCCCAGGCCTTTGCCATGGTGGTGAAACTGCACGAGGGCGGCGCCTTCACCTGGGAGGAGTGGGCCCAGACTCTTGGGGCTGAAATCAAGTCGGGTGACCGGCCCTA